>JAJYZE010000172.1 GCA_021800195.1 Acidobacteriota bacterium | reverse complement strand
ACGCTTCGCGAAAGCTCGGAACACCTTTCGCCCAAAGTCCATGTGCACCCGCGTAATCACCGTGATCAGAAACATAGACCACTAACGTATTCTCCGCCTGGCCGCTCTGTTCCAGCGCTTCAAGTAACCGGCCAAACAAGGCATCCTGCATCGTTGCGAGAGCCCAGTAGTGCGCAATACTCCTTCGTATCTCGTCATCACTCAACTGAGCCCAGTACTGATAGCGCATACGTTGATAGATGCGCGGCTTGTCCGCTAGCGTGTCGCGGAAATTGGGCGGAAGTTCAATGGACTTTGGATCATACATATCCATAAAGTGCTTGGGCACATCGTAAAGATCATGCGATCCATCGTTGGATACCATCAGTGCCCATGGGTGTTCACCTTGAGTAAGCTTTTGCAGTTTTCTTATTCCGGATTCAATCGGTCGAACTTCGCCTTCTCTGCCTGCGAAAATGTTCGAGCCTTGCGACGGCAGTGTCTTGTAAAGATCGACGTTGCCCCAGCCTGGACGAAAGACTTCGCCGGGCTTTCGAGGGCCTGTTTCGCTAAGTTCCGCTTTTGCAGCAGCCCAGGCCTTGTCCGTTCGGTCGAACCCGGGATGGTACGGATACGGAGCTTTGCTTCTGTTAAGGCCATAGGAGTTGGTCCACCCCGCATCCTGCGGCGATAAATCACGAGCGACGTGCCACTTTCCTGAATAGTCGAGTTGATAACCCGCCTTACGCAGATACTCCGGGAAATACTTCGTCCCGGGATAGGGATTTGCGTGGATCGCTGTGTCTGTATTCACGTTGTTGAATATGCCATGCTCGCTGGGATAGAGTCCCGTCTGAAAACTGGCTCGGGATGGGCAGCAATGAGGAGTAGGACAGTAAGCGCTATTGAAAAGCACACCCTGCGCCGCAAAACGATCTACGTTTGGCGTGTGACACGGAGAACCCGGCAAGACTAGCTGGCCTTGGGTCTGGTCCGGCATGAAGATGAGAATGTTGGGCCGACCGTCTTTCTTCGACGAACTCGCCCCGCTCTTCGCCATCAGCGGCTTTGCAAACCTGCCGGCAGCCAGTGCCGCTGCCGACTTCAAGAAGTGCCTTCTTGTTCCCATCGCTTCTCCTCCTGCGGTTATACAGCCGTTAAACCTACTTGCAACGTTCATGCAGCAGAACGATTGATAATTGATACGAGGGATGCCGGCTTTGCACTAAGGTTAGGAACACCAATTCCACAGCGGAAAACTATCCAAAGCCGTGCAGAATGCCTGAGTTTGTGGCACGGCTATCATAGTAGAGGACCGGCATCATCGTTATCTCCGGCTCTCCTGCTGCAACCATACCCCTCTGCGGCTCACCGCGGAGTCGGTGGCCAATATCTTTGTACTCCGCGCGCCCGGCCAGAATCACCATCTCGGCCGGATCACAAGCGATGGAATGCGGTGCAAAGTCCTGGTATTGTTTGCCGTACTCAGCCTTACCATCGATCACCGCTGGATCAAAAGCGCAGTAGCACCCATCGCAAGTGCAAATACCTGGTCCACAGGTCGATTGGCTCATTTGAAAGTACGCCGTTGAATCCCACGTCTCGCGCGCTTTCTGGTCATTCGTCCGCTGCTTCAACCTCCGGCCGTGCATGCTTCTGGGCGGTTGGATAGAAGCGCCGTCCAAGAGTGTTGACGTAAGATCCAACTGCGTAACCACCTCATCACTGACTGCAGATTGCTCAAAGCCGGGTCGCGTAATCACGAACGGCACACGGATGGATCCCTCCCGTGGAGGCCGTTTGTACTCGCCGGAGCGTGCGCGGAAAGTCCAACCGTGTTCTGAAGAGAACACAATCATGGTGTCGCCGAGTTGTCCGGTCCTTTCGAGCGCTACAACCAGAGAGAGCGCGCAGTCTTCGATACCCTGCATGAAGCCGTGGGAGCCTGGGATGCGTGAGCTCCAGTTGCCAGGTACATTGCGGAGGTTCTCTGGAAGATGCGAATCGGCATCATTCAGGCGCGGCGGATGATAGAGCGAATCGAAGTTCTTCCGTTGCTGTGCACCGAATTGCGAGTGATAGACCAGCGATGAATACGCATCCGCATAGCGGCTTTGTGGAACCACGCTGTCCATGTCATTCTTGTGGCGTGGGTCCAACTGCGGCAGAAGATGCAACCATCGCCTATCGCGCTCGTTGAACTCCACGTCGCGATTCGCAATGAAATCAACGCGGTACTTATCCTTGCGACCTATGTTTTTGGCGTGGTTGTCCGAATCGCTCCCCTCGGACGGGCGGGTTAGGAGTTCGGGAACGCCCGCGCCTTCCCACTGATCGTTGAAGCCGTCCCGTGACGGCCCTGAAGGAATCCATCCCAACGGCTTCTTTCCGTCGCCCCACCCGGTCCGAGATACATGCCTCTTGCCCATGAAATGGCTCGTGTAGCCGTTCTTGCGGAGCTCCGTCGCGATGGTTGGCGGCGAATGGTCGAGTTCGAGGCCGAGCTTCCGGACCGCCGCTTCCGTAGCATATCGCCAAGTTAGAAACCAGGCGTGTGAAGGCGGGCAAAGGGGCTGATGGGAGATGCATTTGCGGAAGTTCGTTTCACGGGCGCCGAGGGCATCGATATGAGGCGTCTTGACGGACGGAAGCTTGTGGCTTGCACCAGCGAAATCAACACGACATGGGTCGGCGCGGATCATGAGCACATTCGGGCGATGTTGGGAGGAGGAGGCGCCGTCGCTCGTACTGGAGCCTTCCGCGGCGTTTCTGCCGGCGAGAGCTGCTGCGCCCGAGGTCATCGCCATGTTTCGCAGAACGTCGCGGCGGGTTGGTGAATGATGAGCCGAGGAGTTGGCCATGTGAAGACTCCCAAGATCCTGTTGAAAGCTGTTTTCAACAACACTGGCAACAATCCGTACGATACGAAAGTTCCCAGGTGCGATGGATTGTGCAACGCGTGGATCCTGTGACTCTCTCTGCCCGCCTGCATGCCTGCGCCATGGGTAGTTCGCCCCATCAGCCGACTCCGTCTACAATCGTTCGCACCGCCTTGTCCGCGGCAAGCTTCGGCGTCTCATTGAACGCCGGCAAGTTGCGCTGGTCCTTGTCCATCGGCGCAATCCCCGTGGTGTTTATGTACCAATGCATCAGCTTCTCATGCAGCTTCATCTGCAGCGCTGCCGAGCCCGATTCTCCATAGAGGTTGTGTAGTTCCTGCGGATCGCTGGCATAGAGATACAGCTCACTCTGCCCCTGCGGACGCACAATCAGCTTGGCCTCTGGCGTGCGCACCATAGCCGCTCGCGTGATCGTTTCAGGATGAGTGGTCTGCAGGGTTGCCTTGGGGAAATATAGCGCGGACGGATAGTCCCCCCAGTCCTCGAAGCACTGCGGCTCATACACGTTGTAGCCGCCCTCGGCATAAGCACAGCGCTCCACATCCCCGCTGTCTCCGTGAATCTGCGGTATCAGGCTGCGCGCAAAGTTGGTGTGATGCGCCCTCGTTCCAGCCAGCTCCAGGCAGGTGGCCATCACGTCATACAGCTCCGTAATCTCGTGGCAAACGCCGCCCGCCCTGCCACCCGGTACACGCGCTATCACCGGCACGTGGGTCAGCGTGTCCTCCAGGCCGCTGGGCCACTTCTCCACCAGCCCGTAATCGCCCGCGTAGTCGCCGTGGTCGGAGAGCACAAACAGCGCCGTATCCTTCGCGCGTCCAGTCCGCTCCATGGCTTCCATGACTTCGCCCAGCAGCCAGTCCGAGAAGCTAACTGCGTCGTAGTAGAGAGCGCGCGCCTGCCGGAAAGTTGACTCCGGCTGCGTGTCGAGGTAATAGGCTTTGCGGATGGCGTCGACGTAATTCGGCTTGCGCGGCAGCCCGATAGGACGCAAGTTGGTGATGTCGTCCGGCTTGTGCGTGCCGCGAAATCCTTCTGGCGCTCCGTAGGGAGGGTGCGGACCCTTGATCGGCACAAAGATGCAGTAAGGCCGGTCGGTCTCGCGCCGCTCCAGCACGCGAATTGCCGCCTGCACATAGAGGTAGTCGTTGGTCGCGGTCCGCTCGTACCGCTGCTCACTGATAAAGGTGCGCGGCGCATCGGAACGTTTGTGCTCCCAGATGGGTTGGTCGCCGCGTCCTGTGCCCACCTTCTTGTCATCCAGATAGTTCCATTGCGTCACGCTGTCAGAGAAAGACTGCGCCGCGAGCGCGTCGTTCTTGCCAAACCAGAACACGTCATAGCCCGCCCGCCGCAAATTGCGGAACAGATTTGGCTCCTCCGGCCGCAGAAAGTACATCAGGCTACGATGCCCGCGCACGCTTGTGGGCCAGCCGGTCAGCAAGCTGCAGCGCGAGGCGCCACAAACCGGATACTGCACGTGGCAGTTGGCAAAGCGCGTTCCCTCCGCCGCCAACCGGTCCAGGTTCGGTGTCTGACACACATGGTTCCCGAAGCAGCTCAGCGCATCGGCCCTCATCTCGTCGGGCATAAACAGCACCAGGTTGGGCCTCGTGGCGCCCCCGGCTGCCGCCTCGTACGTCTCTATGCCGGTGGCCATAGCTCCCACTTCCGTGGGCGCCATCCCCGCCGCAAGCAGGGCCGCCCCCGATGTGCCGAAAAAATGTCTCCGCGAAAATGTGTGATCCATCTGTCTTCCTCCCGTGGCCGATTGAACGTGTCTTCTCTAATGAAGGAGAGCCGTTTGCGAAAATTCTCGCTGCGTCGCTGTTTCCAAAGGGCACGGCTTCAGCCGTGGCGATAGAGACAAAGAAATCAGAGCGGATTCAGCCGCTGAGGGAGGGCGGCGTCGGAGGATTCCCGAATTGTGCAAGCGCCTCATCAGAACGAATATCGCAGAGCAAACTGAACGATCCTCGGCACATTGGCCCCAGTGATCTGACCAAATTTCGGGCTGGTCATGACGCTAATCGGCGCCAACAGGTTCACATTATTGAACAGGTTATAGATCTCCGCGCGGAACTGGAGCGTGCTCTGTTTCGGCAGAGCGAACATCTTGAACCCGGAGAGATCCGTGTCGACGTATCCGGGACCGAGCATAGAGTCTCGCGGGACGTCGCCATAAGGAGTGTCGGGAGGAAGTTGGGCGAAGGCAGATGTATTGAAGAATTCCGCGATCCTTGCGGTTCTGCTTCGCCCGCCGGGAAAGAAGGGATTGCCCACCTGATTGGGACGGTCATTGTCGATACCATCCAGGTTTGTGTCTATTCCTGACGTGATATCAAAAGGCGAACCACTTTGAAGGGTAGTAATTCCATTGATCTGCCATCCGCTGAGGACCTGCTTTCCGAACCATCCCCAAAGCTTGACATCCGGCAGAACCCAGAGATATGAAGCGACAAAGTTGTGCGGAACGTCGAGACTAGATAGTCCTCGATCATATCCGATATTGTTCTCATTCACGAGTTCTGGGGCCTCGCCGTTGGGATCTGCCGATACATTATCGATATCTTTCGACCATACGTAGCTGGCCAGCAAGGAAAAGCGATGAGCAAAGGCACGCGTCACGGTGATTTGTAATGAGTTATACGACGAGTTGCTGGCTGGATCATATTCGAGGATCGTACCGAAGACATAGCTGGAGGGAGTGGGTTCGTAGGGGCGCCGGGCATTCAGCCCGGCTGTGCTTACGCTGGCTCCGGGGACATAGACGGGCGAGTTCTGGTCGCGTGCAAGAATCTCTTTGCGGCCGACATTGCCGACATAGGAAATCTGAGTTGACCAGCGCGGGCTCAGTTGTTGCTGCCACGTCAGATTGTACTCCTGATAGTAGGGGATGCCGCTCTCATGCGGAGGGAGCGAGATTATAGTCGATCCGGAAGTAAAGGTCGGATTTTGCAGATTCACGATATAAGGGAAGGGGTCTGGCCCAGGAGCATACGGATTGACGAGATTCGGAGTCTTGTTGGTGGTGACGGAGAGGAGGAACGGTTGTTGTTCCAGATTTCCGAAGAACGATTCCTGGCTAACCCCATAAAAGATTCCGTAGCCGCCACGCAATGACGTTTTTCCATTGCCATAAACGTCATAGGCAAACCCCACCCTGGGCGCAAATTTTGTCCAGGAGGTGAGCAAGATTCCGTCGGGCACTCCGGGATCACCAGAAGTCAGCAGGCCGAGAGGCGCTGTAGGAAAGCGTTTGGACTCTACGTTCGGCTCAAAGGTCCCAAGGTTGTTCTGCCCGGAGAAGGGCGGAAACAACTCCCAGCGGAGACCTAGATTCAGCGTCAGTTTATGGGTTGCTCTCCAATCGTCCTGTACGAAGAGCGAAGGATCCGGATAATGCAGACGGTGAAACTCTCCGGAGTTCTGCACGAAGCTATTTGCCTTGCCGAGCAGGAAGTCGGCCAGAGGGTTCTTGGTGGCGGATCCGGTGAACTCGAGTTTTCCTGAACCGAGAAACCCGCTAGTTTCAGCGTATTGGTTCCAGACGTATGCACCTCCGAATTTGACGGTATGCGCTCCATGCGTCCAGTAAAAACTATCCACCGCGCCCAACTCCTCCTGAGCTTGATTGAGTTGACCGTTGCCGCCAATTCCCATCTTCCAGTAGCCGTCGATGGCGAGTTGCGGTTGGTCGGATAGCAAGGCTCCCTCGGCGATCTGGCTTCCGAGGCTTTGCCAGTCATAGTTGAACCTGTTTCCAACGATCGTGTGGT
>JAJYZE010000171.1 GCA_021800195.1 Acidobacteriota bacterium | reverse complement strand
GCCCAACACCGCGACCGGCAAGAGCGCCGCTCAGGCGCTACACTCCATCGGCTGAGATCCGCGCCGCTCCGCGAACGGCGCGGAGGATCTGTAATTCAGCCCATCCTCCGCGCCCTTTGCGAGCCGGGAACGAGCGAATGCGCCTGCTTGCTTCGGCGAAGTCCGCCGATGATGGCTGGAATCGCCTCTGCGACTCTCAGTCTGATGATTCGTCAAGAGACTGATGATTCATCAAGAGACAGAGAGCCGCCTGGGAGGGATTCAAGTGTAACCAGAAACAGGAGCGATCCATGCCAAGTTCCGCCGGTCAACCACTTTGGCCGGCGATCGCCGCTTGCGTGTGGACGCCGCCCGGCTTGCCATGATGCTTGGATCCCACGCCGCAAGCAAACCTGGCGATAACCCCCAAGCTGGAGAACGCGCGCTGCCCGCCCGCTCCAAAGCGTCCCTCCGCGAGGTCCAGCGCTACGGCAGCGTGAACGGCTGCGTTAACGGCAGATTCCGGGATGAAGAACCCACCAGAATGGAGTAGGATCCCGGCGCGAGTTCCCATCGGTCATGCGCCACGTCAAAGATCGTCAGGCGGTCGCGGTCCACGGGGATGGAGATCTGCTTGGTCTCACCCGGCTGCAGGGCAATTCGCGCCCATCCCACCAGCCGCTTCGGAGGCTCCTGGGCAGCGGCGGGAAGCGCGGCATAGACCTCCGCGATCTCCGTACCCACGCGGTCTCCCGTATTCTTCAGGATAAAGTTCACCGTTACGGCCGTCCCTTTCGTCACATTCAGGTGAGAGTATGCGAAGGTGGTGTAAGTGAGCCCGAACCCGAACGGAAACAGGACCGGCTTGTTCTCCGCGTCATACCACTTGTAGCCCACCTTCAATCCTTCGTTGTAATAGGTCTGGAAGGCCGGCAGCCCGTAGCGCAGGGTCTTCATGTACTCCGCCCGCTTTTGCTTGTCCGCCGGAGGGTGCGGCTGTGAACTCGGCGGCGGCGTCACCAGCTCGGGATGCGGCAGATCCGCATCGCTCCTCGGGAAGGTGATAGCCAGCTTGCCACTGGGATTCACCTTGCCGGTGAGGATCTCGGCCAGCGCCTCCCCGCCTCGAATCCCCGGATACCAGGCCTCGAGGATGCCCTGCACCTTGTCTACCCAAGGCATCGTTGCCGGGCTGCCGGTCTCCAGCACAACGATCGTTCTGGGATTTGCGGCGGCAACGGTCTCCACCAGTTTGTCCTGTTCGGGAGCAAGATGGAGCGTGGGCAGATCAAGTCCCTCCGACTCCCACTGGTACGCAAAAACGATCGCAACATCGGCTTTGCCGGCGGCAGTCGCCGCCGCTGCCAGGTCATCGCCTGAGGTGAAGCTGATCTCCGCCCCGGGCAGGGCCTCGCGCAGGGCGCGCAGCGGCGAGCTCGGCATCCACGCTTCGCGAATGGATGCCGCAAACACGCCCTTGCCCGCTTGCGGGGGAACCGCGGAGCCGCCCGGTGGGTTCACCTGCGCGGAGCCGCCGCCGGAGAGCACGCCCACATCCGCATGGCCGCCAATCACTGCGATGCGGTGAACTCCACTGAGCGGAAGGATGTGGTGTTCGTTCCTGAGCAGCACAATGCTCTCCTCGGCGATGTGCTGGGCCGTCGCATAGCCCTTTTCAACATCGGGCACTTGCGTCTTTCCCGGATCGTCGAAGAGCCCGGCGGCGAACATCGAGCGCAGGACGCGATGAACGTGCTCGTCGAGCTCTGCTGGTGCAACTCGGCCATCCTCCACCGCCTTCCTCAGCGCATCGCCGTAAAAGAGATCTCCCGGCTGCTCCTGGTCCAGCCCGGCATGGGAGGCCCGCACGGTGGAGTGGGTTCCACCCCAGTCAGAGAGTACAAATCCCTTGAAGCCAAAAGCGCCCTTTAGCACGTCACTCAGGAGATAGCTGTTCTGACAGGCATAAACCCCGTTGACGCGGTTGTAGGAGCACATGACGGCGCCTGCATGGGAGATCCGCAGGGCAATCTCAAAGGCGCGCAGGTCGGTTTCCCGCATCGCGCGCTGGTCAATATTGGCGTTCACGGCCGTTCGGCCGCTCTCCTGATCGTTGATCGCATAGTGCTTCACATCGCCGATGATGTGCCGCGACTGGACAGCCGCCTCGACGTTGCCATCCAACGTCCCGGCCAGCAAGGGATCTTCACCCATGTACTCAAAGGTGCGCCCGTCACGCGGCTCGCGCGCCAGGTTCACCCCTCCTCCCAAGGTCATGTTGTAGCCTTGGTCGCGCAACTCGTCGCCAATCAATCCGCCGTAGGTCCGCATCATCGCGGTATCCCACGACGATGCCGCGCCCAGATTGTTGGGCAAGGCCGTCGAGTAACGGCCCATCGCCGCGCCGCGCGTCACGCCGTAAGCGGAGTCCGCCATCTGAATCGAGGGAATGCCCAGCCGCGGAATCGCAACCGTGTACCCCGCGCCGCCATTGCTTCTGGTGACAGGCTGCGCCCCCATCGGCATACTCTGCCCGTGGAGCAGCGAGATCTTTTCGTCCAGCGTCATCTCTTTGATCACCAGATCGGCGCGGACGTCTGGCGACAGGCTCGCATCCGACCATGGAAACTGCTTTGCCGGCTGCGTTTTGGCGACCTGCGCCAGAGCAAGAGAGCCGCCGCACATTGCCGCAGCCAAGCCCAGCGCCAACCAGCAGCTTCGAGTATTCGATCCCATTCCGGCTCCTTCTTTCACTTGAGTGGATGTGCGGCGACGTTGCGGCGTCTGCCGAGATTCCAGACTTCCGGTTCCCTCATGCGGGCATCACGACCGGCAAAGCCCTCCAGAAATCCTCCCCGAAACTTCCTTACCCCGTCAACCTTCTCATTCTCGGCAGGTCTTCCTTTCCGGCGCTGCCACGCGCCGGCTTGAAGCAAATGAAAGCGCCCTGTCTGACCGATCCTGGATGACCGATCCTGGATGACCAGTTCTCCCAACCGACGCTTCAGGATCAGAAGCGGGCATCTGCGCCATGAAAAGACAGACTTTTGCTCTTGGGCACACTATGGAGTGGGCTGTTGGTCCGGGTGGAGGGATTCGAACCCCGACCCTCTGCTCCCAAAGCAGGTCAAGCGATTTATTGAGACCTGTTGAATCCAGGAGCAAATAACTGCGATCGAATGAATAGCTTACGGATGTAGTCTTCGCGCTTGTTGATTGTTGTTGCTTCTGGATGCAATGACCGCTACAAAATCATCGACGCCGAAATGCCGAGATAAATCATCCCCGTTTAGAGTAGAATTATCTCATGACGGAAAATTCCTATACCCCGGCCCAGGCATCGGCGGTCGCCAAGCTGCCGCTGAAGGCAGTCCAGAAACTCATCGATGTGCGGCTGATCCGTCCGCGCAGGATGCGGAGCGGACGCGAGACCCAGCGGCTCCTCTCGCCGGAACAGCTCGTCTATCTCCGGCTTGAGGCCGAAGGCGTGCGGCTGCTGCCGCTCGCGGCGCGACGCGAAGTGGCGCGGGCGGTGATTTCTGGGCCGGAGGTGCATTCCATTGCAGTTGCGGGCGGGTCCGCGCTCGTAATTGAGGTGAACCATGCTCGCCGGGAAGTCGAGCAGGAACTGAAGCGGCTGCGCAAGGTGCAGGAGATTGTCGTTTCAGACCCGGAGATTATGCGCGGGACGCCGGTCTTCAAGGGCACGCGCATCCCGGTCGAACTGGTGGCAGAAATGACTGCCCAAGGGGCGACGGTCGAAGAAATCCGCGCGGGATACCCGGCACTTAGCCGTGAGCAGGTGGAACTGGCCCCGCTCTATGTAGCGGCATTCCCGCGCCGTGGCCGCCCGGCGCAACGCCCCTGGGCAAAGAACAAGCCGGTCCGTATCACCCGGCAGCACCGCGCGGTGGCCTGAGCCCGAATCCATGGCGCGCCAAATTCCTCATCGACGAGTGCCTGCATGCTCCCCTGGTCGAGCTGGCTCATGCCGCCGGTCACACGGCGGCCCATATGACCTGTCTCAGGCTCGGTGGCGCGAAAGATTGGCAGTTAATGGATACGACCCTGGAGAGCGACTCCACCTTTGTGACCAACAACCGGTTAGACTTCCTTGCGCTCTATAATCGTGCTCCGGTCCATGTGGGCCTCGTCATCATCCTTCCCAACGTGACACCACTCCGGCAGCGGGACCTCTTTCAGGCGGCGCTTCACCATATCCGAGGGTGCGAAATCATCAACGCGGTCCTCGAAGTGGAGTATCACGGCGAACGGATCGAGTGCCGCCAACATCCGTTGCCACCGGGTTAATTCTCTGCCGGCGATGGGGGGTTATCCTCCCGAACCTTTCCAGAATCGCAAGCGCTGCAGTGTGCTCTTAGGTACTGCGCGACCCGCAGCAGCCACAATCTCATCGCTAATGCTTCGATATGCAATATCCAAGACGAGCCTATTGTGAGGAGCATTCTCCTTTCGGCATTCGGCGACCGATTCAGACCAGCGCCTGCGCAGCCGGCGTAAGTCCAGATCTTTCGTGATAAACAAGCGGTCAGAAGCAATGCGTAATACTTCGTTTACATGGTCTGCAATTAAGTCTGCATCCTCGTCGCACACCTGACGTGGAAATGAGCCCGCAGACTTGTATGACACAGCCAAAGCGGTTATCAGTTCCTTGAACTCCTGCTTCTTGTTATCGAGGATCCATTTTTCGCGGTCCCGCGATCGTGTGAGCCAATGTACCATGAGCGTGCTCACAACACTGCCGCTGGCGGCGCCTATGAAGGCTGAAACAATTGCGTCTGTCACGGTTGTAACCATGCTAACGCGCTAATAGCAGTATCTGTCGCTGGGTAACTCACGGGTATCGCATCTGCCTTCGCGGCAGATCGCTGGGCCGTCACCTTTCAGGTGAGGAAATGCGTGTGGAATCCTGCTACGAATTGGGCACCAATTCTTGCCGGGAGCCGGACCTAAGCCGCGCACAAAATTGCTCTTCAAAAGCTCATTTCGATCTTCGAAAAGACCCCGACCGCTACAAAATCATCGACACCCGTGCAGCGGTAAAAAGCAGAGGCGTGGCCGGAATCGGCCATATCGCTTGCAATATCTAAGGTTTAAGATGGTCGGGGCGGAGGGATTCGAACCCCCGACCCTCTGCTCCCAAAGCAGATGCGCTACCAGACTGCGCTACGCCCCGACAGCCCCATCATATCAACATTGCCCGCGGCCAGGCCGAGACGCCCACACAGCCACCCACCACGTAGTCGTGCCCCAGCAACGGCCCCCCATCCTCCAGAGAGCCGACCACACCTGCCCTCGCCTCGAGAAGGAACACGCGCCTGTCTGCCCGGATCCTTGCGAGTCGGAACGGCGCGGGGCATTACCTTCCGCCCTTGGCTCTTCGCTTCCGGCTGGCAGGATGCTACTGGATTAGGCTGGCGATCGTTCAGTGGCAGAACGCTGCCCTGTGGTAGCACATGTCCTTGCTTGGCCCCCGACTGGCCGCCCCAACTCTCCCCGCCGCCTTCTTCCTTTACGAAAAGATTTTCTGACTCGCAATCAATCGCGCTGGAGAATCGCGGTCGGCGAACGAACCGATCCGATCCCTCTGGGCGGTGATGTGGCGTTCCCACGTCTGCCTCAGGCTGAAGCGGCGCGCATCCTCGATGCGGCGCGCATCCTCCATATTGAATCAGGGATATTCAATCAGGATGGTCGTTCCATACCACACGGGACTGCCCGGAAACCGCCGGATTGTCCCTCCACCGCACATGGCAGGCTGCTCATCCAGGCCGAAGACCCGTCGCCCAAAGAAGCCGGCACAGGACCACCCCTCTGGGATAGGCATGAGGAGCGAGACAAGCTCCGCATATTTTTGCTGTTTCTTCGCTATTACTGCAGCCGACTCATCGGGACGACCCGTTTTCAATATGATTCTATTTCACATTTTATATCTCGAAATTTGAGAAGTTTGCGTTTTTTTTGCCAACTTTGCCATTTCTATGGACAAGATGGTCATTTCTGTATTAAATTTTGCAGCAAGTTCGAA
Source organism: Acidobacteriota bacterium (assembly GCA_021800195.1). Lineage (GTDB taxonomy): Bacteria > Acidobacteriota > Terriglobia > Terriglobales > Acidobacteriaceae > Granulicella. The sequence continues at coordinate 644 of JAJYZE010000171.1, read as the reverse complement.
GAACGGTTCAGAGCCTGCGAAGCTGGTGTCACACTTCGCCGCGTTACCTCTCAACTGCCTTCCATAGGAGAAAAGTGATGCAGTTCAAAAACATCGATAAAGGTCTCCGAAGCTCCCTCCTGGTCTTGGCTCTACTCATCACGTGGACCCTTGGCCGCAGCGCTCTGGCGCAGAACGCACAGGGCAACATCGTAGGCCACGTGACAGACCCGACGGGCGCCGCCATACCCAACGCCACGGTGACGGTTACCAATACGGACACCAACGTCTCTTTGACCTTCCATACCAACTCCGTTGGAGACTACACCGCGCCGGCGATCAACCCCGGACCCTACACCGTAACGGTGAATGCGCCCGGATTCCGCCCGGCGGTCTCTCAGACGCTGACGCTTGAGGTACAACAGACGCTGCGCGAGAACGTCAAGCTGAAGGTGGGAGCCGCAGCTAGCAAGGTGGTGGTGAGCGCATCCAACCAGATGCTCCATACTGATGACACCACGATTGGCCAGGTGCTTTCGGCCAACATGATTCAGGCTCTGCCGATCTACGGCGGCGACTTCACCAACCTGATGCTGACCAACGCCGGCACAAGCATCACGCCTGGCGGATCCGGAGTGGACTGGGGTTATCACGGCCTCAACACC
>JAJYZE010000170.1 GCA_021800195.1 Acidobacteriota bacterium | reverse complement strand
CGCTGGAGGTTCTGGAGTCCCGGGTGCGGGAGATCCTTGCCCTGGCCGCCGGCCGCCCAGGACACATCTTCAATCTGGGCCACGGCATTGTCCCGGGAACCCCGGTGGAGAAGGTGATCCAGGTGGCGCAGTGGGTTGGCCGGCTCAGCGCCTCCCGCCCGGCAGGGCCTGCTGAGCCCCGGAAAGAGAACGCCGAGCCTCGGAAAGAGGATTTTGTCGGCCGGCCAGCCGCCTTTTGAGGCATCCAAATCTTCTATGAACGTCGATTCTCCATCCAGTCCAACTCCCGCAGCGCAGAGCCTGCCCGGCGCCAACCCTGTCCGCAGCGCGACGCTGCTGCTGGCCCACGGAACCCCAGATCGGCTGAGCGAGATGGCCGAGTATCTGAAGAAGGTGACCGGCGGCCGGCCCATGCCACAGCACGTCATCGAAGAGTTACAGCAGCGTTACGCCCAGATTGGCCTGACCGACTCGATGCCCGGCCTGGGCGAGGACGGTCTGCCTCTGGGCCCGCCGCTGACGCGCTGGACGCTGCTGCAAGCGCGGCTGCTGCAAGAGCGGCTGCTGCAAACCCAGCCGCAGACGGCGCAGAGCGTGCGCGTCTATGTGGCCATGCGCAACTGGCGGCCGTCCATCGCCGAGGTGGTGGCGCAGATGAAGGCTGACGGCATCCAGCGCGCGCGCGCGCTGTGCCTGGCGCCACAGAACTCCCGCACCTCCACGGGGCTCTATCGCCGCGCCCTGATGGCCGCGGTGGGCTCCAGCTTCAGCGTGGACTTCATCGCCGGCTGGGCCGATGAGCCGCTGCTGGCGCAGGCATTTGCCGAGCGCCTGTGGCCGGCGTGGGCTGAGGCCTGCGCCGTCATCGGCTCCCGCGTTCCCATTCTCTTCACGGCCCACGCCGTGCCCTGCCGGACCATCATGACCCCAGCTCCTGCGCCGCTCTCGAACCAGCCCGAGGACCGGTATGGAGCGGTCGTCTCCGCCGACGGCATGCAGGACTACGGCAACCTCCAGACGCCGGACTCGTATCCGGTGGAGTGCAAGCAGACCGCGCTGGCGATTGCGGCGGCGCTGCGGCCGGTGGGCCTTACGGAGGCGGACTGGTTCTTCGCCTTCCAGTCGCAGGGCATCGCCGGAGCTCCCTGGATCGGCCCTACCGTGCCGGACACGCTGCAGGCGCTGGCCGCCTCCGGCTACAAGGGCGTGGTGGTGCAGCCGGTGGGCTTTCTCTGCGATCACGTGGAGATCCTCTACGACATCGACATCGACTTCAAGCAGCAGGCCGCGGCTCTTGGCCTGCAACTTTGGCGAGCGGAGAGCCTGAACGACTCTCCCACGCTGATCCGCGCCATGCAGGCAGCGCTCCATCGCCCGGCTGCGCGGCCTTCCGCGCAAAGCGAGCCTGCGCCCATGCAGAGCGCGGCTCACGAGCACGGGCGGCCATCCGGGGCCAAGGCGTAAAATCTTTCTAAACATGGGAATCACTCGCCAGCAAGCCCTTGACTGCTTCGCCTCCGACGACCTGATCGGCCTTGGCATGGAGGCCGATGCGCTCCGCCGCCGGCTACATCCGGAGGCGGTCGTCGGCTATACGGTCACCCGGCCGCTGGACCTCTCCTCTCCGCTGGATGTGGCCCTGTCCAGCGCCCGCAAAAGCCTCTCGATGGGCGCCACCGGCCTGATTCTCCAGGCCGACGTGCAGCGGGAGCCGCATCTGGCCCACTACGAGAGGCTGCTCTCCGAGGTCAAGCGAAACTTCCCGGGCGTCTGGCTGCACGGCCTGGCGGCCACGCAGCTCCTCACTCTGGCCTCTGCGGCAGCCGTGAGCCTGCGCGACGCCCTGGCGCGTCTGCAGGCGGCCGGGCTGGACTCCATCGACAGCTATGCGGTGATCCTGGACGACGAGATCCGCGGCCATCTGGCCCCGGAGAACTCCTCCCGCGCGGCCTGGATCAGCGTCCACCGCGCCGCCCACCAGCTTGGCATCGGCAGCTCGGCCAGCATGGTCTTCGGCGTTGGGGAGACGCCCGAGCAGCGGGTGAACCACCTGGAGATTCTCCGCCAGCTCCAGCAGGACAGCGGCGGATTTGTCTCCTTCACGCCGCTGGCCTACCAGCGCAGCCTGGGCATCCCGGGCGTTCCCGCGGTTCCGGAGCCTACGGCGGTCGAGTATCTCACCACGCTCGCGGTCAGCCGGCTGTATCTGGACAACATCCCCCATCTCCAGGGCTCCTGGCCCAACCAGGGGACCAAGGTACTGCAGATGAGCCTGCGCTTCGGCAGTGACGACGCGGGCTCCGTGCAGATGGACGAAAATCCCGGCAAACCGGGTAGCGCCAGCGAAGAAGAGCTGCGCCGCATCATCCGCGAGGCCGGCTTCCGGCCCGTCGAGCGCGACATCCCCTACCGCTGCATATTCCTGAACTGAGGCCACGGGTTCCTGATCTGAGGCCACGGCCAGGGGACGCAGGCCCAGGCCGCAAACGCCCCCGGGCCGCCACAGCTCTGCTCCCTGGGCCGCCCCGCCGGTCGCGCACAGCCGGTCGCGTAAAATTGAGGTGCGAACTTCCTCAAACTGGAGAGCCCTCTGCTCAGCCAACTCAACGCGCTCGCCATGTTCGTCGTCTCCCACGGCTTCGGGCATTACTGGAAGACCCACTACGCCGACCACACCTTTCGCAACGTCTACCGCTGGAACGCGTTCGACGTCAGCCTGCTGGTTCCGTACTTCCTGGTGATGGTGATTCTGGCCTTCTACGGCATCCATCGCTACCAGTTGGTGTGGCTGTACTACCGCAACAAGCGCCACCAATCCCGCTTTGGCCAGCCGCCGGCGCGCTTTGCCGAAGAAGATCTGCCGTTTGTGACGATCCAGTTGCCGATCTACAACGAGCAGTTCGTCATTGACCGTCTGCTGGAGGCCTGCTGCCGTCTGGACTACCCCCGGGACCGTTTTGAGATTCAGCTTCTGGACGATTCCACGGATGAGACGGTGGATGTCGCCTCCGCCATGGTGGCGCGCTTTGCCGCCGGAACCCAGGGACTGGCTCCGCAACCGGTCTACTACCTGCACCGCACCAACCGCTACGGCTTCAAGGCCGGCGCGCTTGAAGAAGGGCTGCGCACCGCCAAGGGCGAGCTGGTTGCCATCTTCGACGCGGACTTTGTTCCCCCGCCGGATTGGCTGCGCAAGGTGGTCCACCACTTTACCGAACCCGCTGTGGGTATGGTGCAGACCCGCTGGACGCACCTGAACCGCAACTACAGCTTCCTCACCCAGGTGGAGGCCATCCTGCTGGACGGTCACTTTGTGCTGGAGCACGGCGGCCGCTCCCGCGCCGGCGTCTTCTTCAACTTCAACGGCACCGCCGGCATGTGGCGCCGCCAGGCTATTGAGGAGGCCGGAGGCTGGCAGCACGACACCCTGACCGAAGACACGGACCTGAGTTACCGGGCCCAACTCAAGGGATGGAAGTTCAAGTACCTGCAGGACGTCGAGTGCCCCGCCGAGCTGCCCATTGAGATGACCGCGTTCAAGACCCAGCAGGCCCGCTGGGCCAAGGGCCTGATCCAGACCTCCAAGAAGATTCTGCCCTCGGTCTTCCGCTCCGATGCGCCGTTCCATACCAAGCTGGAGGCCTGGTATCACCTGACCGCCAACATCAGCTATCCGCTGATGATCGTACTCTCCGTGCTGCTGATGCCGGCCATGATCATCCGCTCCTGGCAGGGGCCGATTCAGATGATGCTGATCGACTTCCCACTGTTCATGGCCTCCACGATGAGCGTCTCCAGCTTCTATCTGGTCAGCCAGCGGGAGCTGTTTCCGCGCACCTGGTACAGGACCTTTCTGTATCTGCCGTTCCTGATGTCGCTGGGCGTGGGCCTCTCGGTGACCAACACCAAGGCGGTGCTGGAGGCTCTCTTGGGCGTCAAAAGCGCCTTTGCCCGGACGCCCAAGTATCGCGTGCAGAAGAAGGGCGAAAGGTCGCAGGCGCGCAAGTACCGCAAGCGTCTGGGCATCATTCCCTGGATCGAGATCGCCATCGGCGTCTACTTCGCCGCCACGGTCTGGTACGCGGTGACCACGGAGAACTTCTTCACCGTGCCCTTTCTGCTGCTGTTCGTTCTGGGCTACTGGTACACCGGCCTGCTGAGCATCTTTCAGGGCCTGTTCGAGCGCAAGGGCGCCGCTGGCGGTGACCTGCATGAGAAGCCCTACCCGGTGGGCATCTGACGCAAATCCAAGCGTCAGCGGCTGCGAGCGCAACCAGGGACACACCTTGCCCGGAGCTGAGCGGCTGCCGAGACGCGGCATCAGTGGACGTGTGAGACGGCCAGCGTGAGCAGCAGCGCGGTGACGGAGATGATGGTTTCGCAGATGGACCAGGATTTGAGGGTCTGCGGAACGCTCATGTTGAAGTACTGCTTGACCAGCCAGAATCCACCATCGTTGACGTGCGAAAAGATGAGCGAGCCGGCCCCGGCGGCGATGGCCAGCAGCTCCGGGTGCGGATAGGCGGTGGTGAGCGCCACCGGAGCCACCATGCCGGCCGCGGTGACCATGGCCACGGTGGCCGAGCCTGTGGCGAGCCGCATCACGGCGGCCAGCAGCCAGACCAGCAGCAGCAGCGAAACGTGGCTCCGGTTGGCCAGCCCGACGATGGCGTAAGCCACGCCGCTGTCCTGCAGAACGCGGCCAAAGCCGCCGCCGGCGCCCACCAGCAGAGTGATCAGAGCCGTGGGCGCAAGGCACTCCTGGCTGAACTGCAGAATCGTCTGGCGCTGGAAACCACGCATCCTGCCCAGGGTCTGGAAGCTCACCAGAACACCCAGCAGCAGGGCCAGGTCGTCGTTGCCCAGCAGGCCCAGCACCCGGGCAGGTAAGCCCGCATGGCCGCCCGCCGCTCCGGCGATGCTGCCGAAGGCCAGCAGAAAGACCGGCAGAAGAAGGGTGAACAGGGTGAGGTTGAAGCCAGGCAGGCTGCTCTCCGCGCCGTGATCGACAAACTGCTCCGCCATGGGATTCTCCGCCGGCAGCTCGATATGCGGCGCGATCAGCCGGGCATAGACGGGGCCGGCGAGGATGGCTGTGGGTATGCCGATCAGCAGAGCGTACAACATCGTGCGGCCCGTGCCGGCCTTGAAGATGGACACGGCCATCACCGCCGCAGGATGGGGTGGCGTCAGGCCCTGATCCACCGACAAACCGGCCAGCAGAGGCAACCCCACCTCCACCAGCGACTTGCCCGTGCGGCGCGCCACGGTATACGCGATGGGGATGAGCAGAACGAACCCGACCTCAAAGAAGCAAGGCAGGCCGACCACCAGCCCGATGGCCATCATCGCCCAGGCGATGCGCCGGTGGCCAAAGAGGCGAATCATGGTGTGCGCGATCTGGTCGGCTCCGCCGGACTCAGCCAGCATCTTGCCCAGCATGGTTCCCAGGGCGACGATGATGGCGATGTGCCCAAGCATTGCGCCCATGCCCAGCTCGAAGGAGCGCACTCCGGCGGTGAAGGGCATGCCCGCGGCCAGCGCCAGGGCCAGGGAGACGACAAACAGCGTGAGGAACGGGTTCAGCTTGAAGATCGCGATCAGCGCGATGAGGCCGATGACGGCGATCAGCCCGGCGATCAACAGAAAGGTGCTGTGAGGATCGATCATGGCTCGGTTATCGTCCTGGCGTGGAGGCCCGGCAGCCGCTGGAAAAGGTGCATTGGAGAAGAGTAGCCGTCCTTGCGGAAGCTGAAGAAGCGGCGAAGTCCGTGAGCTGCTGAAATCCCTGAATTTCTGACCTCCCGGGGTTGCCGTCTTTTGAGGATTTCCGACGGAAGGCAAGGCTGCCCGGGTGGTTGGGAGCTTTGCCTGATCATCTCACAGCGAGGACCCCGCCAAAGGGCGGACGCCCGGCTTGTCGCCAGGGAGAGCCTTGGGGGCTTCCTGACCGTCCGGGGCGGGGGAAGCGAGGCGGTATCCGGAAGCGGGTTTGAGCTTTGCTTCTCGGCCTGGGGGTACAATTCGAGCGAACCTGTTTGCGAATAAGGAGGCTCCATGCAAAAGCGCTGGTTGAAGGTCCTCGTTGCCGTCGCCGTTTTCTTCGTCGCCGTCCTGGTGCTGGTTCCGTTTTTCGTCAACGCTGATACCTTCCGGCCCGAGATCGAAAGCGAGCTCTCCAGCGCGCTGGGGCGCAAGGTGACGCTGGGCCACCTGGGTCTGTCGCTGCTGACCGGGAGCCTGGTGGCAAATAATATCGTCATTGCGGACGATCCGGCGTTTTCCGCCGCTCCTTTTCTGGACGCCAAGGAGCTGCGGATCGGCGTGGAGCTGGGCCAGCTTCTCTTCCATCACTCCCTGCAGGTGACGGACCTTATCATCAAGTCACCCTCCATTCAACTGATTCACGCGGCCAATGGAACCTGGAACTTCTCTACCCTGGGCGGCGCGGCGGCCAAGCCTGCACCGGGGCCGGCGTCAGGGGACGCGATTCCGGCGCTCACCGTGAATAAACTGGCGATTGAGAATGGCGCCGCCGTGCTCTCTTCGCTGCCGGCTGACGGCAAGCCCCTGCAGTGCACCCACGTGAACTTGACCGTCACGCAGTTTTCCCCCACCGCATCGTTTCCCTTCACGCTTTCGTTACTGGTTCCCGGTGGCGGAAGTCTGAACGTGAAGGGCGCGGCGGGACCGCTGGCGCAGAACGACGC
>JAJYZE010000169.1 GCA_021800195.1 Acidobacteriota bacterium | reverse complement strand
TCGAGCCTTCTCTGGATGCGATGCGGACGCGCTCTGCGGACAGCGCGGCCTGCCGGGCGCTGTTTACCGAGCTGGAGTTCTCGACGCTGCTGAAGGATCTGGCGCCGGATGAGGAAGCGTCGCAGACCAGCTACTACCTGCATCCCAGTGTGGAGGATTTGGCGCGGCTGCTGGCCCGGGCGCGTGAGGAGGGTCACCTGGCGTTGGCCTTGGACAGCGATGCTCCGGCGACGGCCGAGGAGATGGTGGAGCGTTCGGAGGAGGAGAAGGAGACGGACAGGGAGCCTGAGCCTGCCCATACGATGTCCTTGTTCGGAGAGGCCGGCAGCGCGCCGGGGCCTGGCGCTGGTATCAAAGCAGCGGAGGAGAGCCCGAATCCATCGGAGGCGAAGACGCAGGTTCGAGTGGGTCTGGCGGTGAGTCCTGGGTTGGGGTTGGAGACGACACTGGATGCGTCGGCAGATGCGGCTGGGCTGCGGGCGGCGTTGGAAGACGTCGCGCTGCCCAAGGAGGTACACGATCTGAAGGCGGTGTTTCGGGCGCTGCAGCCGCACGGCGTGAGGCTTGCGGGAGCGATTACCGATGTGATGCTGGAGAGTTATCTGCTGAATCCCGCGCACAGCTCGCATACGTTGGTGGATATCGCTGCAAGGACGGCCAGCATGGTGCTGAAACATCAGCCGGCCAAAGCGAATTTGAATGATCCCCGTCGGCTGGCCGAGGCTGCCGGGGCGGTGGCGCGGTTGGCTGAGGTGCTGGGCGAGCACCTGCGGGGGTCGGCAGCGATCCAGGCGGATGCGCCGCAGCGAGAGCGGCTGCGCGATGAGCCGGGCCTGGGTGGAGCGATTACGACGCGGATGTTGTACGCGGACCAGGAAGAGGCTGGAGCCGGGAAGGGGGAGTCTGCCGAACTGAGCTTGTGGCAGCCAGTGACGACGAAGCCGGCACCCGGGCTGATCTCCAGCGCAGGACTGGACGAGCGCTCGACTCTGGAGGATCTCTACTGGAAGTTGGACCTGCCGCTGGTCCCGGTGTTGCTGCGTATGGAGCAGGTGGGCGTGCGCGTGGATGTGGACCTTCTGCGGCGGATGAGTTCGCGGCTGGCAGTCGCCATCGACGATCTGGCCGAGAAGATCTATGCGCAGGCTGCGGCAGAGGGAGACGTGCCGCTGCGATTCAATATCAACTCTCCCAAGCAACTCGGAGATGTGCTGTTCAACCGGATGGGACTTCCAAAGCCTTCTCGGCAGGGCAAAGGCAAGGTGATCTCCACGGCGCAGGATGTGCTGGAGGAACTGGCGCAACGGACGGACCTTGCCGGGCATGAGATGCCGGCGTTGGTGCTGGAGTATCGCCAGCTACAGAAGCTGAAGGGAACTTATCTGGATGCTCTGCCGGGGCTGGTGGACGCGGAGGGCCGCATCCACACCACATTCAACCAGGTGGGGACGGCGACAGGAAGGCTGAGCTCGACGAATCCGAACCTGCAGAACATTCCGGTGCGAACGGTGCTGGGGCGCGAGATTCGCGCGGCGTTTGTGCCCGCGCCAGGAAACCTGCTGATGTCAGCCGATTACTCGCAGATTGAGTTACGGCTGCTGGCTCACTTCTCCCAGGATCCGCTGCTGCTGGATGCCTATCGCACAGGCAAGGATATACATACGCTGACCGCCGCGGAGGTCTTTGGCGTGGATGCGGAGGGTATGGATAAGGAGACACGCTCGCGGGCCAAGGCGGTGAACTTCGGGATCGTGTATGGGATCAGCCCCTTTGGCCTGGCCGCGCAGTTGGGGATCGAGCAGCGCGTTGCCAAAGAGTACATTGAGCGGTACTTTGAGCGATACAAGGGAGTGGCGTCCTTTATCGAAGAGACGCTGGAGCGGGTACGGCGCGATCAGTTTGTGAAGACCGCGTTTGGCCGGGTGCGCCCGATTCCGGATATTCAATCGCGGAACCCCAATCAACGCGGCTTTGCCGAACGGACGGCGATCAATACTCCGTTGCAGGGAACCTCCGCAGACCTGATCAAGATGGCGATGCTGCGGATCGATGCGGCGATGCGGGAGCGCGGGATGAAATCCGCAATGATCCTGCAGGTACATGATGAACTGCTCTTCGATGTGGCTCCGGGGGAGGCTGAGGAGATGCAGGAACTGGTGAAGCGGGAGATGGAGGGTGCGGCGGCGTTCTCCGTGCCGCTGGTGGCGGAGGTGGGGTTGGGGAGGAACTGGAGAGACATCAAGTAGGAGTTGGCAGCTTTGCCATCGGCGATAGGTGCACAGACCTCCCGCTGGAAACAGTTGCGGTGAAATGAAAGCGCCACGGCAGCCCGGCGCGGAAAGACCCCTCCACACGGGAAAATCCATCGAAGTTCAGCCTGACTCCCGATCTGACGGCCGATGGGGAACGGGAGCGGAAAGAGGGCAAGTCCAAGGACAGCATTCAAACGCGGCCAGGTTTGAGGTTCCCAGTGGATGACGCTGCCGATCAGAACGTGATGTATCTTCACTTCACCCCAGCTTGACGAAGTACAGAGCGATTCTTTTGGCGACGCTGCCCAGCACGCGCCACGATCAAGGACGATCCTGCGCCGCATGATTGACTGCCGGCATTCCGGCAGGAGATGTTGTTCGGAAACTCGTCGCGCAGGGGGAAGAGCAGCAAGAAGCTTTGGGAGGGCGGCCTTGGTGCCGAGGAATCAGTTGGCCAAGGGAACGGGGGGTGGACGCCCCGGCGATGCTTCGGCCCGGCAAGGTGGCTCCCCGTGCCGGCGCGAGGGGTGTCGAGCACGATTGTTCTCTCATTTGTGTCCATCGGTTGCAGAGGCGTATCCGGACGAGGCCTTTATCGCAGGGCGGACTGCCTGGAACGGAACCTACTCGCAGCTTGCATTCGAGTCCATCTCGGCAGGATTCATTCGCAACCGACGCAGCCGCCAAGATCTCCTGGACGAGATCGAGTTTATAATACCCTAGGTGGTTAACGCCCAAGGCCCAAAAGAAATGAGCAGGCAAAGGCCCAGCTCGTCGTCTTTCAGAAAGCTACTTAAAACAGCATCTCTGAGAGTTTCTCGTCAAGAACCGGTAACTCTTTGCCAAAGCCTGGTGGAGAGCGATCTAATCAGAGGAAAACATTCTAGGTTCTCTAACTCTATCCGGGGAAGGTTGGCATTTCATGAAGAATCAGACTCGAAGGGAGTTTGTAAGAGGTGGTGCTTTAGCTAGCCTTGGCGTTGGCATGAATGTGCAGCGGGCATCCGAGTTTTGGATGGACGTGAAAGGAGAGTTGACGAAGAATTCCAAGCAGAACAGCTTGACGGTCCACGGAAATCCTATCGTTCCGGGCGTTGGTCTCTGTGATCCACAGGTCAGAGTGTTTAATGGATCCGTATATTTGTATGCGACGCATGATTATTCACCGGAAAATAAGTTTTTCCGTATGGATAATTGGTGGGTATGGCACAGCGACGACCTGGTTCATTGGCAGCTTGTGAGTTTTCTCGAGCCACAGGAGACCTTCTTACGTAAACCATTTACCGAGTGCTGGGCGACTGACGCTGGAACACGCAACGGAAAATTCTATTTTTACTTCTCGGCTAGCCCTTATCAGATTGGGGTCGTCGTGGGAGACACACCGTCCGGTCCATGGCAAAGTCCGTTCGGTAAACCACTCATACCCAAAGGTCTGACGCCGACGCAGGAGCGTGACCCCGGCATTTTGATGGATGACGATGGCTCCAATTACATCGTCTTTGGTACCTGGAACTATTACATCGCAAAGCTGAATGAAGATATGATCTCGCTGGCCGAAGCGCCTCGTCTCATTGAGATCGAAAAAAAGGTCGGACCATATGGAGTCGGCAAGACAGACGATAAGCCATTTCTGCACAAACGGAATGGAGTTTACTATCTTTCATGGGGATGCTTCTATGCGATGGGCAAGAGTCCGTATGGACCCTTCGTATGCAAGGGTTCCATTGTAAATCTCGAAGATACTGAACCAGATTTCCGAACGGACAATATCGTACATGACCGTCATGGGTCATTCTTTGAGTTCAACGGTCAGTGGTACTTTGCCTGCAACGATGCGAGTCAGAAAGGGAGTCAGAAGTTTTTCAGAAACTCGATTCTCTCTTACATTCATTATCGAGATAATGGAGAGATAGCTCCTATTCACATTGGAAGTGTGGGTGTCGGCAGATATGATGCTGCGCGAGGCAAGGTTGGGGCAGCGGATTACTTTAAGATCCAGGGCGGGTATATCCGGGAGGCCCCGGAAGGTGGCTTTGAGGTGAGAGGGCTTGCGGATGGTAGTTTTCTCGTTTATCCCAATGTGCTGAATGTTCCCACGAATGCGAAACTGATTCTCCATTGTTCGAGCCAGGCAGACGAAATGGCTAGTATCGAGGTTCGGCGAGATCATCCAGAGGGTGAGCTTCTGGGACATGCCATGATTCACAATACGGGCGGATGGGAAAAGTATGGCGATTTTATGATTCCTATTGATTCGGCCGATGGGAGCGTAAACCTGGTGTTGGTGGCGCGTGGGAGCGGAGCAGAGATTGCCAGGTTGCAGTCTTGGGAGATCGTGTGAGCCTACGGTTTCCCGCAGAAGGGCTAATCAGAGCCAAGGCGGCTTTGGATGAACTGGGGTACCGGGCTACCTAAGGGCGGGTTGAGGGCTGCGAACCAGTCCCGTTGTCATACAGTCGCCAAGGGAAGATGCCGGAGCAGACCTGCTCAGACTTTCGCGGGAGCTATCGCTGACCCCCTGCTGATCGCCAATCGAAAGCCGAATGTGGCCACTCACTCAACTGGCCAAAATGAGCTAACTCGCTGAGCTGCCACCAGATTCTTGCACTTCGATATAGAGACTTCAGCTTGACACGCACCTGGCCGGCGGCGGAAAGGTGAAGATCGATGAAACCGATCTTCACCTTTCCACGGCCTCGACGATCGCGAACGGCTCTTCCACTTAGAAAACCCCAAAACTTTCCGAACAAACGGAGCGACCGCGCCAACGCATGGTTCGGACAGTTCCGTAGGCTGCCTGTTCGCCACGGGCAGGTCCTGCTCACGTGCAGAGCCTTCTGCGACCTTGCCTGCCTGCGGATCACACGGCGGAGATGTTTATGAAACTAGCTTTAGCCAAAAACGATCAAGACACCCGATCCGCGCTTCGCAGAGACCGAGTAAACCCCCTCATGGCTCGACAAGCGCTCTTCCACTAAAACGGTCCAGTTGCCGTCTGCGCCCACGACACTCCCGGCCAAGGTGACGTCTGTCGTATCACTGAGCCGTGGAGCTGTCAGGCGCGTCACCGTTGCACTGCGGGCGTTGGCGCCATGGATCCTGACGACTGCGTTGCGGTCTACGTTCTTGTTGAATAATGCCAGCCGCAAACGGCCATCCAGGCCGCGGAGCGCGTAGGCGGTCAGGTGAGGAGAAGCCTCGGTTCCGCTGAGCTTGGTGCTTACCAGCCTCCCTGGACCAGCTTTGGCGAGCAGCAGCAAACCGTAGTACTCCGGCCTGGCTAAGAAGCCGTTTTCCGGGTTGCCTGCAATCGGTGTATACCAGCCATAACCGCCGCCGTGAAAGTTGATGCCGATGCAGCCGGCTTCGGCAAGTTGATACATATAGTCTGCAGCCCAAATCGCCGCTCCGAATGTATCGCTCACGCCCTCTTTCCCGCTTGGGCAGGAGTTTGTTTCCGTCATTCGGAACTTCAAGCCTGTCTCCTGCTCCGCTTGCTGAAAGGCAGCGATCTCCAACTGCAGACGTTCGTTCGGAGTTAGGAGGCGATCAATTGTTCCGGTTGGCCTGTGGACGGCATAGTAGTGAGATGAAAGAAACTTGATTTCATGCTGAAACTTCCTGGCAAAAGGCAGAAGCCAGTTCAGATGGGTGGCAGTATCCGGACCAGCAAAAGGCGCACCCGGCACGCGCGCCCGCACTGCCTGAAAGAAGCGGTCCCATTCCAGCAGATAGTCGTCCAAGCCCCAGGTGTTGGGCCGTAGGCGATTGAGTGTAAAGGCGTCAGGCTCGTTGCCTATCTGGAATGCCAAAATCTTCTCTCGCCCCAGGGTCTGCATGACAAATGCGGCTTCGTCGGCTGCCCTTTCCGGAGTGCCTTGCCCGAGGTTGAGACCATAGATCACGCTCCAACCTGTCTGATCGAGAAAGGTCTTGAGCTGCCGGATCGCATCGGGTGTGATCGTTGCGGGCCGAATGGGATGTTGGCCCGTGTCTGGACCCGCAGTGGTCTTCAAGGAAATTCCTGAAGGCTTGGCGCTTCGGTCCCAGAACGTATACTCGCTGGTATCTCCACCGAGGCGAAGCACGCCATGTCTTCCCAGCCTGGAGATCATCCCTACCAGCTGGGAATTAGAAGCTGAGAAGAACTCTGGATTCGAAAGCTGGGTTTGCTCGTAGCTCAAACCCGTGAAATCTGGCGGGATGACATGTCCTTGAACAGAGAGGTCCATAGTCAGATCTACGACGACCGGAGAAGGGGATACCGTCTCTGTCCAGCCGCTGCGGCAGAGCAGCATGGAAGCGGAGGTCAACAACGATGACTGCAAGAATATACGTCTTCGCATCAGGGTTATTCCAACACAGACGCCTCGTCATGGGCAAACGAAGCGCGCGCGCTCAGCCGGCCGGCCACGCTGAGAGCTGTCTTTAAGAAGGGATTCTTCAGAGCCAATTCGCTAATCTCGGCAGGCATTCGGACTAC
>JAJYZE010000168.1 GCA_021800195.1 Acidobacteriota bacterium | reverse complement strand
GGGTTCGGCGATTGGTTGGGAATCTGTTGATCGAAAAAAAGACCCAGGAAGACCGGGTCTTTTTCTTGAGGGAGTTTGCAAACGACAGCGGGTTGGGAATCAGCCCTCTTTCTTCTCCGCCTCGGCTGGGGCTGGAGCGCTCGTTTTGGGCTCGGCTCCGGGTTTGCGGATGTCGATACCTCCTTTGAAGAAGGCGCCGTCCTCGATGGAGATCCGGGCTGCAATGACATCGCCGGTCAGAGAGCCTTCGCTGCGGATATCCACGCGGTCAGAGGCTTGGCAGTTACCGCGAACTTTGCCCAGGACCACAATCTCGCGAGCGCTGATGTTGGCCGCGACCTGACCATTGCGTCCGATGGTCACGCGGTTGCCGGGCAGGTTGATGGAGCCCTCCACCTTGCCATCTACGTACAGCGATTCGGAGCCGGTGACCTCGCCCTTGACGACCAGGCTCTTGCCGATGGTGGCTTGCTCGCTGTTGGGGATGGCTCCGGCGGCGGGGGAGCGGGTATCAAATGCCGGTGTCGCGGCGGGAGGAGTTGGACGAGCGGGTTCGGGAGCAGGCGGCGTCGCGGCTGGCTGGTTAGGTTTCCACATAGAGATCTTGTATTCCTTTCCTGGGAGGAGAGTTGGTCGCAGGTTAGTTGCTGTTATCGCGCCGATGCGTAATGAGATTCAGACGGGTGTGTTCGCGTTGGCTCCCGTGTTGAGTTCAAGATACTACTTTGCACCCGGTGGGTATCGGTGGAGTTCGCACAGGCTGCGCCTTGGGAGTTACCCCCCCCTCAGCCTGGTTTCATCAGCGGATGGGAACGGAGCGAGTGGTTTGGCGGTGGCAGATCTGCTGGCGAGGGTCAGATTGGCTAGGCAGCGTGGGGAAGCGGAGTCCTTCGAAAAAGCGTTGCCGCTGGTTCGTTAGGGTACGCCGGTCTGCGGGTGAGTGCCTTGGGGAAGAGGAACTGGGGGCGCTCCCACGGGCCGGCGCAATGAGGAGCACCAGTTGCGGGCAGCCCATTCAGGAGGGTTATGGGTCGGTGTTGTCGTTCTCCTCAATGAGTGAGACCGTGCCGACTACATCGTAGGTGACCGGCTGGCCTCCACTGAGTTGGAGGGTCGCGCGCATGGGGCTGCGCTGCCAGATAACCGGTGCACAGATAGGTTCAGAGATGGGATGGGCCGCGGAGGGCTGAGGCCAGGGAGCAAGCAGCTTGGCGACGATGGGCCGGCGCGCGCCAAGCTGGGCGACAACGGCCACCACTCCTTTCTTGCCGGTTGTGCTGATGCCGCAGTAGGCTGCATCGTCACGGAACCAGCGGACATCAGAGACAAGGGGGTCGAAGTCCGGCAGATGCAGCGCGCTGATGTGCCCGCTGAGGCGATCTACCATGAGCCAAGGGCCGGGCTGCCATGTCCAGTGAACCGGTTCCGAGGGCAGCGAATCATTGATGCGCAGGGCCCGGCGAATGACGAAGGTGCGGTCCGTGACGTCGTGTACCTCGCCCATGGTCCACTCCCGGCGCAAGCCGTCAACGTTCAGGGGCCGGATGCGCAGCGTACCGGCGGAGGCGCTGACTTCCGGCTGCAAGGGGGTCTGGGCCGGGACGGCTTGGGGAGGGATGTAGGAGACGATGCGAGCCGGTCCGAGGGTAACCAAGTGAACTTTGGGCCCAGCCGCCCAGGCTGAGGGGACCAAGGCGAGGGCGAGTAGAAAGCAGAGAGCGGACACGAGGGGCACGGAAGCCAGGCAGAGGATCCTCATGGCAGAAGGTTAGCAGAGGCTTTCTGAGATCGGGGACAAACGACGGCGGCTCAATTGGTGGCCGGCTTTTCGGAGCAAAGTCCAGAGATAGATGGACTTGCGCCGAACGACGGGTTGGACCGCTTGGCCGTTTTCCTGCGTTAGAGTAGCCTTGAGAGTGGATGAAAACGCAGCTTCTCTCGCCCCATGCCAGGCTCGGGACCATGGCAGGCACGCTTCTCGCAGCCGTTCTCTTTTCAATACTCAACGGGTTTGCCGGTCTGGGCGTATTGTCAGCCGTCGCGCAGTCCAGCGCCGCGCCGGACGCACCTGCGGGCCAGGCAGCGCCTGCGGCTCCGGCCGCGCAAACTCCGGACGCTCTGCCCGACGCGCCCTCCACCATCGCGCACGACCTTCCACCCGCGGTTCCAACCGGACCTACGGCCGTGCTGGACTCCTCCATGGGGCGGATGACCTGCAAGCTCTTTGATAAGCAGGCTCCCTTGACGGTAGCCAACTTCGTTGGGTTAGCCACAGGGAGCAAGACCTGGACGGATCCGGTGACTTCGTTGCGGGTAACCGGGGTGCCCTTTTACGACGGGACCATCTTTCACCGCGTCATTCCCGGGTTTATGATTCAGGGTGGCGATCGCCTGGGTACCGGGGCGGGCGACGCCGGCTACTATGTTCAGGATGAGATCACGCCTGCCTTGCGCTTTGACGTGCCGGGACGGCTGGCCATGGCCAACTCTGGGTCTGGAACAGATGGAAGTCAGTTCTTCATCACCGAAGCGGCTCATCCCGAGCTGGACGGAAATTACACCATCTTTGGGCAGTGCGATGCAGCCTCTGTTGAGGTGGTGAAGAAGATTGCGCGCGTGGATCGTGATGAGCAGGACAAGCCTCTTACGCCAGTGGTGCTGAACAAGGTCACCATTGTCTCGCCGGGGGCGCCTCTTCCACCTTTGCCGCCAGCCTCCGGCACCACGACATCGACCTCTGCGGGAACGAGCCATGGATCGCAGGAGCCGCAGCTCATCCCGCGCCAACATTAGCTCTTCACGAGCTGCCGCGCGGTCTCTTCAGGAGATATCTTGGGCGTCTTCCCGGATATTCCTATCCTTCCCGCCGAGAGTGTTTGCTTCTCTTGACGGACATCCAACGAAACAAAACAGTCACGACAAAGGAGATGCAATGCCAACTACCGCAACCTTCAAGACCTCCGAAGGTATGATTGTATGTAAACTCTTCGAAGCAGACGCGCCCGAGACGGTGGCGAACTTCATTGGTCTGGCCGAAGGCTCCAAGGAGTGGAGCTCCCGCGCCAAGAAGGGTCCAAAGCTCTATGATGGAACCGTCTTCCACCGTGTCATTCCCGAGTTCATGATCCAAGGCGGGGACCCGGAGGGCACGGGCATGGGTGGTCCGGGATACAACTTTGCCGATGAAACCAAGGGCAGTCCTCACGACTTCAAGAGGCCGGGCAAGCTGGCTATGGCCAACGCAGGCCCAAACACCAATGGCAGCCAGTTTTTCATTACGGTGACCGATACGAGCTGGCTGACGGGAAAGCATACGATCTTCGGCGAAGTCATTGAGGGATACGAGGTGGTGGAGAAGATCAGCAAAGTTCCACGCGGGGCCATGGATCGGCCGAAGACCCCGGTTGTGCTGGAGAGCGTCACCATCCACCGCAGCTAGCCCAACTTCCGCAGTTGAAGTGATAAGTTCTTTGCTTTCGGCGCGGATACAGTAAAGTCTTCACTACACGTTCGCAAATTCGATGCAGGATGGCATTTCCAGCCCGAGCCGCTGGAGCAAGATAGCTTGCCGTTGGGTTGGCCGGCTGACGCAGCGTCTGCGGATCGAGATGCGGGATCGGGAGGGCAGCACCACATCGACCAGGCGGATCTGTTGGAGTTCAGCGAAGATGCTGCGCGGTTCGTCTCCAAGGCCGGCATCCTGGCACCAGCGGCCCAGCGTTTTCCACAGCATGCAGGTGAGAAAGCAAACCAGGATGTGGGCCTGTACGCGACGTCCAAGATGATGCCAGACGGGACGCAGCGCCAGATCGTTTTTGCGGAGGCGAAACGCAGCTTCGGCCTCGGTCAGTGGCATAGAGGCGCGCCAGGGTTCTTCGCCGCTCCAGTCAGTGACGTTGCTGCGCAGCAGATAACAGCCCTCGCTGAGGCGCGCCCAATCGCGCCAGTCGTCGCACTGACTCCACTGCAGATGAGCACCGCCACGAGCGTCGGTGTGGATATGCACTTGAAAGAGGCCGGCGGCGCGGCTGTTGCGTCCGAGCAGCTTGCCCAGCCATTGCGCCACCAGCAGCGGATCGTGCTTGCGCACACGCCAACTGGCGGCCATCTGCCGGAGCTTTTGTTCCATGCGCTGCTCGAAGCGAGCATGCATGGCCGCCTCTTTCAAACCTCGCTCGGCGCTGCGGCAGCGGATGAAGACCTCCGTATCATCGGGGGCTGCGCACAACTTCACTTCCAGGCCGGCATGAACCTGGCTCCAACTCTCCTCGAGCAGCTGCCGTTCGAACTTGCGCAACATGCTGCGGGGCGTGCCCAGGATGTAGCGCCATCCGCCTTTCTTGAGAAACTCAACATCTTCGGCTGAGACCATGCCACGATCCATCACCCAGATGCGGCTGGCGCAGCCGTACGTATCTTCCATCACTGTGACGATCTCTTCGACCGTAGTTACATCACCGCGGTTGCCGGCGAACACTTTGTAGCCCAACGGAAGCCCGCCGCGGCTCACCACCAAGGCTATGTTAACCTGCTTGCAGTCAGGCCGGACAGCTTGTTGCACTCCGGCGCGGCCCCGCTCATCCAGTTCGCCCAGATACGCCACCACGCGTTGCCGCGAACCGCGCGCCATCCGATAGGACTCGACCAATGCGCAAGCTACTTCTGCGGAAGTTGGGCTAACAGCCTCTCTCGCATGTCCAGTGTTGATGGGTGTCCCGAAGAGGGCTTACAGTGGCGTTTTCATTGGGAAAACGCTCATAGAAGTCGAAGCATTGAGTACACCCACATTGAAACTGCTTCAGCATAGACAGCGCTGCCCCGGAGGCCCATCTTGTGCTGAAGGACGAGGCGCGTGAGACTCGACACATGCGGCGGGGAAATAGGACAGTGCGAGCGGTCCGCGGGGAGCTGAGTGGAAAGTAGGAGATGAGCGGCACGAGCGTGGCGGAGGTTTGCCAGGCATGTGGGCTACGCGTTGGGCAGCAATAGTCTAGTTTAAGGAACAAAGACACAATATATCAGGCGTTTATTTGAAATACAGCAATAAAACCTTATATATTAGGTTTATGCTTCCGTTGATCATCATAGGTGAACGCATTGCCGCCAAGCGCAAGGAGCTGGGGTTGACCCAATCTCAGCTTGCACAAAAAGCCAAAGTCGGGCTCTCGACGCTGGATGCGTTCGAAAACGCGCGCTTGGGCGAGCTAGGCTATTCGAAGATCACCAACATTTTGACAGCGCTGGGACTGGAGCTCCGGCTGCAAGAGATGAGCAGACGGCGACCGACATTCGAAGAACTCATGGAGGAGGGACGCGATGATCAGGGTCTGGACCGACGCCGCTGAAGCAGGCATACTCGACCGGCACAATTTGCGCGGCAGCACGTTTGTCTATCAGCCGGGAGCAGCCAGCGAAAGAGCGGTTTCCGTCACGATGAACGTTCGCACGTCATCGTATGACACTCCGTTGGGGCTTCTACCCATTTTTGAAATGAACCTGCCGGAAGGGGCCTTGCGCGAAAGGTTGCGCCTGGCCTTTGCCAAAGCGACTGGGACCTTCGATGACTTCGACCTATTGAGTATCGTGGGGCGCTCGCAGGTTGGCCGCATTCGCTATACCGAAGAGAAGGAGCAGTTCAAAGAGGACGTTCCCTTTCAATCGGTGGATGAAATTCTTGAACGGAATCGCAGCGGAGATCTGCTGCGCTATCTCATCGACAAGTTTGCGGTATTCTCCGGGATCAGTGGCGTGCAGCCGAAATTCCTGGTGCGCGATGAGAAGGCCTTCAGCTCATTGAGCAAAAGCAAGACTCGCCTGACGCAAAGCTATCGTGGCGCTACGCATATCGTGAAGTTGTGGGAGCAGAACGAATTTCCGCAACTCGCTGCCAACGAGTATTTCTGCCTCAAGGTGGCAGAGAAGTGCGGTCTGGAAGTGCCACCCTCTCGGTTGGCTGAGGACGGCCTTGCGCTTGTCATTGATCGCTTCGATCTGCGGGCGGACGGGACCTATAGAGGCTTTGAGGATTTCTGCGTACTGAATGCACGACGCACAGATGAGAAATATCGCGGCAGCTGCGAGACCTCCGTCCTGAAGCGCTTTGTCGAGTTTGCCAACTCATCTCATATTGGCGAAGACCTTGAGCGTCTGTTTACGCTTATTGTCATCAACTGTGCATTGCGCAATGGCGATGCGCACCTCAAGAATTTCGGCATCGTCTACGATGACGTTCAAGGTGAGGCCCGCCTCGCGCCGGTCTATGACTTGGTGACCACTTCAGTTTATTTGCCCAAGGACAGCATGGCCCTGACATTGAATGGGACCACGAAATGGCCGAGTGCAAAAGATCTGCGGCGACTGGGCGAAGTGCGACTCGGAAGCACGCCAGCAAGAGTGAGGGCAATTCTGGAAAGTGTCGATACTGCACTGATCTCTACGGCTGGAGAGATGCGCGTATACACAAAGATGCACGGAGAGTTTTCAGATATTGGCAACCGCATGCTTCAAGAGTGGGAGCAGGGTGCGAGACATTCGCTACGCGTCTGACCAGAACCATCTGTCTTTTAGCCGTCATCCTTACAGAATCACGCATGTGCTTCCTGCGGCTCTAGCGCCTCCGGCTGCGATAGCGGTAATCATCCAACCGTGAGACAGCGATCCCGCGTGCTCCGCAAAAGGCCTTCCGCTTCAGCCCGCTCTGCTCAAACTCACGCACCAGGCCTTCCCAGTCGGCCTCGCT
>JAJYZE010000167.1 GCA_021800195.1 Acidobacteriota bacterium | reverse complement strand
ACCTCGCGGTTAACAGTCAGATGGTTGTGACAGGCGTTACACCGGCAGCATGGAACAGCACATGGACAGTGCAGCAAACGCCAAACGCCTCTGAGATGGTCATCACTGGCAGCCAGGTGGGCGGCTCGCTCGGCCAAGGGGTTGCGCAGTTCAATTATGCGGTGACCAACGGCACCAACGCGCCTGCGGTGGGCCAAATCGTCATTATCACGAACACGCTCAACGGATCTGGGGCGCTGAATGGGACGTGGACGATTGCAGCGGTGAGCGGCGGCGATACGGGGACGTTCCAGGTGCAGACATCGCTCCCAGACGCCTCTTTCCAGACGGAAAACGGGCTCGCATCGACCGAGGGAACGATCTTCGCCTTTGATCCAGGGGCGAACAACGGGGCCGGCTCGACCACAGACCCCATTTACGGCAACGCAACGGCCTTCGGGGACGTGGTTTTCAACGCCAGCGGAATCTTTGTGGACCCCGGCACCTACCAGGGTACTGTTTTCTTCATTTTGCGGGACGGATCGTACACATTCCCCGCTCCGCCGACGACATTCACCGTTCCGGATAATACCACGCAGATTGTGGTGACCAATATCCCGATCGGACCGCCGAATGTGGTTGGGCGGGGAATCTCCCTGACCGAAGCGGGGCAGAATGGTGTCCCCGGCGCCAACTTCTTCACGCTGCCCAACCCTGTGACGTTCTACAACGAGGACAAGCCGCTCACCGCGACCTCATTCTTCGTGAACGATAACACGTCGGTATCGGTGACGCTCTTCTTCACCTCGATCATCCTCAATTCCGCGACTGCCATTGATGTTTATGGATATAACCTGTTCAATCTCATAGAGATAGGTGACCCTTCCTACATCAGCAACTACGATGCGCGGAACGTCTACGGCCAGCCGCTCAACAAGGTCCAGAACTTCATCAACCTCAGCTTTGACGGCGGGTACCTCCAGAGCGCCACGCCAGTCCCGGCTGGATGGACGCAGCCGGACCAATATGGTTCTTTGCAGGTTTCTCCAGTTTTTGGAAATAGCTACTACATCCTGAACTCGACATCAGCCACGCTGACACAGGCTGGGCTGATCCAGCAGACGGCTTATCAGGACTACAACAACGTTCCCATTGTGAACGCGCAGAGGGGCTACTCGGTTCGGGCGACCGTCCGCTGTCCTTCGGGCATCACCACGCAGGGGGGCTCGCTGGTCTTCGCTCTCGTGGCGGGTTCGGCAGTGCTGGGAACCTATACCGTGCCGCTTTCGTCCCTGACGACCGCCTTCACCAGGGTTTCGGGCGTCCTTCTCGCCGATCCGGGAGTGTCCAGCGTCCCATCCACTTTGGTGCTCCAGGTCTATGCTGCAGATCTGCCGGCCGGCGCCGATGTTGAGCTTGACCGCTTCGATGTCTTCCCCACGGATGTTCCCGTCCTGCTGACGACCGAGTATTGGTCCTACTCGGGTCTGCCCACGATGGTCGATGCGGTGACTGGGCAGGTGATCTACACCAGCGAGAACCAGCAGCCGGTACAGGCAGCGACGACGCTCTACGATACCCATTACGTCATGAAGGCGTGGACCGGGGAGGCGCCGGGATCGAGCCTCTACTCCCTGCAAGCATCTGGGTCGCTGGAGCCAGCGGACTGGAATGAGCCGGAGGTTGCGCAGCGGTCTGGCGGAGCGGTGGGACCGTTCGCCTGGGCGGGTGGCGAGCAGTGGTTTGTCGCAGTCTCCCGGGCCGGCCTCTACCTCTACGCCGGCGGCGCTCCCGGGAAGATCAGCCAGGAGATTCAGCAGGTCTGGGACGCGGTGAACTGGGATGCGGCGCAATCGATCTGGGTGCATTGCAACCTGCGTGAGCGGCGCCTGATGATCGGGGTTCCCATGACGACGCCGAACTACTGGGCTCCGTTTGCCCCAGCAGTGACGAATCCGACGAGCCCCAACGTCATCCTGATGCTCAACTTCAATGGGGTGGACAGCGGGGAGGAGTTGAAGGTCATGGCGCAGATGCATACCACCATGTTCGGCAAGCTGGCGGCGCTGGACATGCGGCGCAAGTGGTCGCTCTGGTATGGCGGCGTCGAATCTCCCGGAGCGGCGACCGTCATGGCTTCGGGCGGAGAGCAAGTGCGTCTTGGCAACGGTATGGGAACGTCTCAGGTGTACTACCTTGATCCCACCCAGTCCGCCACGGACAATGGCGCTCCGATTGACTCCGGATACACGACTGCGGGACTCCCCTTGCTGGGCTCTCGCGCCGAGATACCCCAGCTTGGCCCCAACCGCGTGCAATGGGATTACATCGTGGCGGCACTGCTCTCGGGCGGCCTTGTAGGCCTGCGGCTGCTCTCCGGTCGTCTGTTCTTCCCGGAACCGGCCAACTACATCGCATGGAAGATCCCCGGGGGCTTTGCTCCGGGCCTTGAGCCGGTCTACGACACGGAAGCATCGCTGAACTTCATTGGCAGCCGCACCTTCTTCGAGTTCCGCCAGAACGACGGCAATCAGGGCTGGACGCTCTCCAACCTCGTGCTCCGGGGCCGCAAAGCGGTTTGGAATGCGTTTATGGGGAGAAAATAATGGCGATTCCGGGCAACGACCTGCTGACCGAGTTCGAGAACCAGGGAGGACCGGCGACGAAGCTGGGCATCTTCCTGCGGCGGCATGTTCTGCCCTCCATCACCACCCTCGCGCAGTCGGTAGGAGGGGCAACAGGGAGCCAGAAGCAGCCGCCTTCGCCCCCAGAGTCGGTCAGCGTCACAACAGCCGGCGAGATGATGCAGGTGACGGTCAACCACTCGGCCCCGATGACCCGCGGTGCGCACTACTTCACCGAGATCTCCGCCAACGATCCATCCTTCATGAGTGGCCCAATGGTCATCGACCACGGAGCCAGCCGCTCGCCGGTTACCATCCCGCTACCGACCAACAACGCAGCGGGCACGGCGCACAGCTACTACGTGGCCAGCTACGTACAGTATCCGGGCGGTCCCCCGTCCAAACCGACGTACTTTGGCGGCTCGAAGCCCACTGCGGTGACGATGAGCGGGACGACCGCGATGAACATCCAGCCGGGCACAGGTTCGGGCACCGGCCCCAGCGTTTCGCCCACTCCGTTTCAAGGATTGGGTAAATCGCCTATTCGCAATTGAATAGGGGTTCAACAGGTAGTATGCTACGCACATTGGAGGGCCTATGGGCCTGTTTACGAACGCCGGAGTAGGGCAGGCAAACGCCGCCTACAATCAGGCGAATCAGACTTCTCAAATGCTGGGCGGACAGGCGGGGGCCATTGGCTCCAACCTGACGCCGTTCCTCACCGAAGAGATGCTGCACCCGCAGGGTTACGGCCAGCAGGGACTCTCAGCGATGACCGCGGCGGCGACTGGCGGAGCGGGCGGCGCGCTCGCTGGCTTCCAGGGCCGCATGGCCCAGCAGGCTTCCGCAGACCGCAATGCAGGGAGCTTCCAGGCGGGGATGGACGCGGCCAACCGGAGAGCTGAGCAGGCTGCCGCAGGAGCCGGTGCCGGGATCGCCGCTCAGAACGCCAACCTTCAGCAGAGCCAGATGCAATCCGGGGCCCGAGGGCTTCAGGGACTCTACAACACGGACACCTCAGGGATGCTGAACGCGATGAGCCAGGAGAACCGCGACATCATGGCTGGCGTCCGAGCATCGCAGGCTGGGCCGTCCTGGATGAGCGGCCTGGGAGGTATGATGGGGCTCGCAAACGGCGCTGCGAAGCTCGGGTCCGGATTCATGCTGCCCGGCTTCAGCGGCTTCAGGGGATAAAGGGGGAACGATGGCGCAGGCAACCAACCCGTTTGTTTCGCTCAACGCGACACTCCCCCCCCTGGTGGCCAAGCCGGAGGACATTGCGCCGGTGGTAGCGCAGATGACTCCGCAGATCAATCCTAGCGCGCTGGGCGCTCTGAATGCAGCGGACGTACAGCGTTCGCGCCCACAAGTATTCGCCGCGCCCGATTCCCAGCAGAAGTTCGCAGACATGCTCGGCGGCAGGCTGGACCAGGACTACCAGAAGGATTTGCATCCCTGGGGCACGCCGGAGAACCATCCGGGCGTCTGGGGCAAGATCGGCCACGCCCTGAGCGTCGCTACAGGGGGCCCCAACCGCCGCATCTTGGAGGAGATGCACCTGGGCAACGAGTTGCAGCAGGTGGACAAGAACGAGTCCGCGGAACATGCGCAGGGAGCTCAGGCGGACAATGCGGAGAGTGAAGCGGACATCAACCGGGAGCGTCTGGCGGAGATGCCCACGGACCAGGAGTTGCGAAGCGAAGAAGAAGCCGCAAAGGAAGCCGGCAGCAACCCGTACAAGGAGTATGAAGGACCTGCAGGCGAGCGGCAGGAGTTCCGCGTTGGTCAGCAGCCGCAAGGATGGCAGATCTACGAGCGAGCGGCCGGCGAGCCGCATGACGCCTTCCATGAATGGATGGGAGATCCGACCAAGTACCAGGAATTCATGAAAACGATGGCGGCATTGAAGCCGGGCGAGAAGGGCGCTTATGGCAATATGGGGCCAGCTTTCGCTGCCTATCACATGCTGAGCACCGCTTATCAGGACAACCCGGCGCTTCTCCCGGTCATCGCCCCGATGGTCGCGAAGATCATGGGCAACCCGGAGGCTGCATCAACGTTTGCTCAGATTCCCAACGGTCAGCCGGAGGATGCATCCGGGAAGGCTCTGGGGCTGCGGCAGCCGGGGGCGCCCACCGCTACCACGCGCTCACGCGGCCAGTTCGCGGCCGAGGTTCTTCCCACCATGCAGGAAGCGGAGGAGGAGGTCAAGAATCTCGGAGACAAGCTCGGTCCCTTCGCCGGTCGGTACAGCGATCTGGTGACCGGAAAGATCGGCGCTTACGGGCCAGAATACAGCGGGCTGCAAACGGACATGCACAACATTGCATCCGCCTGGGGGCGCCTGCATGGCAACAGCGTGCAGACGATGAAGGACTTCTACGCCGATCTGAATTCCTCAAAAGACCCCGCCAACCTCATCGAAAAGTTGAAGCATTATGAGCACCAAGCGGAGATCTATAAGACCGGGGCGCAAGGGAAGCCACTCGAAGGATCTCATCCCGCACCCCCAAGGGATGGCACTGTCGAAGATGGGTACCGCTTCAAGGGCGGTGATCCGGCAGATTCGAAGAACTGGGAGAAGGTGAAATGAGCGGCCCTTGGGAGAAGTACGGAGGGAGCCAAACGAGCGGCCCATGGCAAAAGTATGGAGCCGCCGCAAACGCGCCAGAGGAAGTCCCCCCTCACGAAGCCCCGGAGCCATCAACCTTGAGCAAGGTTGGCTCAGGTCTGGAGGATCTCGGCAAAGGGCTGGGAGAGTCCGCTGTGGGCATGATGTCTACGGGCGATGAGTGGGCGCGCCAGCATCTGCCGGCCTTCTTCACGAACAAGAACCTGGGATTCGGAGCTCCCGCAGACCTTCAGCACGTGCATGACATCGCAACCCCCGCAGACACGATGCAGGCGGTAGGGAAAGGGCTGGGCAACGCGGCACAGTTCATGATCCCAGGCGGAGCGGAGGAAGCTGCCGCAGGTATGCTGCCCCGCGTCTTTCAGCCCCTCGGACGTGTCGCTGCCTCTGCGCTGTCCTCTGGAGCCATCAACAAGGCGCAAGGCGGAGGCTTTGGGATGGGAGCGGCCCTCGGCGCCGCCGGCGGTGCGGCTGGGGAAGGCTTGCGTGCAGCAGCCCCGCGCATCATGGAGTGGGCGCAGGGAGTGAACACGCCGGGGGCAAAGACGGGCAAAGCTCTGCTGGAAGAGACGCGCAGCATCTTTCCCAGCGGCGTGCGCAACAAGGCGCGTGCCCTGCTGGACGAATTGAACCCTGAGATGGAGAGCCTTGTGGATCGGGCGAGTGTGCGGCCTTCCACGGCTCCGATCGGCCCGCAACTGGAGCCGAACCCTTCCGTGTCGCTGCTACCGGCTCGCCAAGTCGCTCAGGAAGGGGTAGAGAAAGCCGCTGGCGGTGGTTCTGCCCTAGCTCCCTTTGGGCGCAATGAGCCGAAGATGGCTAAGGGAGTCAAGCGGCTCGGGCGCATCGTCAACGAGGATCTGGAAGGAAACCCGCTGCCGGAAAACGTCACGCCCAGGCAGGCGCTTGAACTGCGCCGCGGCGTCGATTCAGCCCTGCCGAAGGGTAGCTTCAACCCGAAGTCCGAGAATATGTTCAAGGGCTACCGCACCCCTTTGCGCAACGTCCTGAATCGAAGCATCGAGGAACAGGCTCCGGGCTACCAGGCACTCGCCAGCCGGGAAAGCGCGCTCATCCCCGCATCGAAGCCGCCTATGCACACCTTTGGTCATGTATGGGGTCCGGGCGCTGGAGCGATGATTGGCGGCTTCTACGGCGCTCGCCCAGGCATCCGTGAGGGAAACCCCTTGGATGCGCTCGGCGGAGGCTTGGCGGGGGCAGCCGAGGGCGGCACGGCAGGTTTCGCTGCGCCGGCCATCGCGAACATTGTGGCGAGAGCAGGGGCGTCCAGGCTCCTGCCGAGAGTGTTTCTGCCAATGTCAGAAGGTGCAGCATTGCAGATGAATCATCCCCAAGATCTGAAGAGAAAGAGGTAAAAAAGATGCCCAGCTACAACCCTCCATTTATCAAGCCCCAACTCCTGCAGAAGGGCGTTCCCGCCTACCTGTTCGGCAACCTCAACATGCTGCGCTCGAACGGCAGCGGCACCGTGATCAACGATGCGCTGACCTCCAACGTAGC
>JAJYZE010000166.1 GCA_021800195.1 Acidobacteriota bacterium | reverse complement strand
CGACATAATCCGGCTCGTGGCACAGGAAGAGCACTGGCGCTTTGGGGCGGGCCGGAATGGCGGAGTTTAAGTCGGGAACCTGCGTTGCGGCGTCGCTGCAACCACAGATCCACAAGCGGTCGCTCCCTCGTTCCACCGGGATATGGCGATCCACCAGGACGGGGGTGCCGTGGGCCTCAAGCGGTGAGATCACCTGAGCAGCCCCGACAGCAACGTCATGGTTGCCAAGGATGCCGAAGCGTTGCGGAGCCCGAAGCTTCGACAGGATCTCGGCTGCGACTCCGGCGGCGCGCCAGGAGACCGTGACCGGGAGTGGACCGTTACTGACGTAATCGCCTGTGATCAAAACCAGGTCTGGAGACAAGTTGTTGATTTTACGTACGATCTCTTCTAAGAAATAGGGCTCGGTGTACTCCTCCAGGTGGATATCGCTGATCTGGACGATATGAAAGTTTTCGAAGCTGTCAGGAAGATTGCGAATCGGAATGGTCTGTTGGGTTACCTCGAAATCATGGCGTGCATAGATTCCAGAGTAGGCGGCCAGACCGAGTCCGGCGGCTAGACCAGATCCTAGAAACTGGCGTCGAGTGAATGATGGATGAACCGCTGCAGGTGGCAGCTCGGTCAGGACGCAGGGCGAAGACCCAGTATGCATATTTCATGTTAGATGCTCGTTTCGGGATCCATGGGGGTAAACCAGAAGGTCACCAGGGACATACAAGAGCGACGGGGTTTTGTTGGCGGAAACTGCTCTAGAATAGGCAGATGCGGGAGAGGTTGCGGCGAAGTCGGGCGATGCGGGCAGCCGAGAAGGCTGGCGCCAAAGCTCTGCTGGTGACGCATGGTCCGGATGTGCGTTACGTGAGTGGTTTTACCGGCTCCAGCGGGGCTGTGGCGCTGCTGGGAGGGCGAGCCACGCTGTTTACGGATGGGCGCTACGCAGAACAGGCTCGGTCCGAGGCGGCGGGGCTGCGGGTGGTGATCGATAAGCGGCCACCTGAGGTCCAGGCGGCGGAGTGGCTGTCATCCTTGGGTAGGGCGCCGTGCGCATATGATGTTAGCCGTACTACCGTAGCGTCACTGGAGAGGATGAAGAAGGCTCTCCCCGGCCCACTAAGGAGAGGCTTCTTTCTGCCCACCGACGGCCTGGTGGCGGAGCTTCGTCAAATTAAGGAGGAGGACGAAGTCGCGCGCCTTCGACGAGCCTGCACGGTAGGGTGTGGACTGTTCGCCGCTGTGCTCGAGTATGTAACGCGATCTGCCACGGAGGCTGAGGTAGCGGCGCAGCTTGAGTTCATGGCGCGTCTGGCGGGAGCGGAGGCAATGAGCTTTGAGACAATCGTGGCCGGCGGGGAGCGATCCGCGCTGCCCCACGGCCGAGCCACTTCAGCCCGATTGCCGGCGCGGGGTTTCGTAACTCTGGACTTTGGGGTCGTGATGGATGGCTACTGCTCGGATATGACCCGGACGGTGCATCTGGGACGGGCTACGGAGCAAGAATGGGAGGTGTATCATTCCGTGCTGGAAGCTCAACAAGCTGCGATCGCGGCCGTAAGGGCGGGGGTTCGCTGTGCGGAGGTTGATGAAGCGGCGCGCTCGGTCCTGCGTCGAGCGGGACTGGAGAAGGCCTTTGCGCACTCAACCGGTCACGGAGTGGGCCTGGAGATTCATGAGGGGCCAAGGATCGCTGCTGGACAAGAACACAAGCTGGAAGCGGGAATGGTGATCACGATTGAGCCGGGTGCCTACCTGGCCCGAAAGTCGGCCGACGCCGCACTGGAGCTCGGAGTGTCGCGGCAGGGACGTCCTCGCACTGCAGGAGATGTTTCGGGGACGGATGGATTTGGAGTACGGATCGAAGACATGGTACTAGTGACCCGCAGCGGGTGCGAGGTGCTCACCGAGGCCAGTCCCAAAGATTGGATTGAACTCTGATCCAAAAGCACACTACGGAAAGGCTCCGGGCCTTCGAGATACCAAGCCGGGGGCGGCCCCGGAGATCCTTTTCCATGCCGCTCACGAGGCCCGTGGGGACGATGGAGATGGTAGAACAAGAAGATGAAAGTCGAGGTGCGGGACGGTATGGCGGAAGCAGGAAGGAATGATTTGCAGGAGTTGAAGGATCTGGTTGCGTTCCTCAAGGGAAACGGGATTGCAGAGTTTGAGATGGAACGCCCCGATCTCAAGGTCGGGCTCCGTTTTGCGGGCGAGGCGCCTACGGGTGCGACGTCCGCAGTCAGCACGGGGACTGCGCCCTTTGCCGGAGTGGACGCCTTGCAGATGGCGGCGCTATGGAGCGCGCTCAAAGGTGCCCCGGCTCCAGGCGCGGCGCGGGCGGCTGTACCCGAGACGGTGAGTATCGCCGCTGCGGCGGCTCCAGCAGCCCCTCTGGCGGCTGAGGCTGATCCATGGGCTGGGGCGCATATCGTCAAATCTCCCATCGTGGGCACCTTCTACGACACCCCATCGCCGGATGCGCAGCCATTCGCACAGGTTGGCGATACGGTTACGGTTGGCAAGGTCCTTTGCATCGTAGAGGCGATGAAGCTGATGAACGAAATTGAGAGCGACGCCGCCGGAACGATTGCGCATGTCTTCGTGAAGCGTGGGCAGCCGGTGGAGTACGGACAGCCGCTGTTTGCGATCAAGTAAGGTCTGCCCTTGGCGCCGACCAACGCCTTGCGTGCAACGGTAGACGCCGCCGGGTTCGATGTCTGCTGCTAACGAGAATACGGAAACTTCCAAAGACAAGGTTGAAGCATGTTTCGTAAGGTTTTGATTGCCAACCGGGGTGAGATTGCGCTGCGCGTGATCAGCGCGTGCAAGGAGATGGGAATCCGCACGGTCGCTGTCTACTCGGAGGCCGACCGCCACAGCCTGCACGTGCGCTTTGCCGACGAAGCGGTCTGCATCGGACCGCCACCATCCAAAGACAGTTATCTGAATATTCCGGCGGTGATCGCAGCCGCCGAGATCGTTGGCGCCGAGGCCATTCACCCGGGGTATGGGATGCTGAGCGAAAATGCAAACTTCGCCGAGGTTTGCCGGGCATCGAACATAAAATTCATTGGACCGCGGCCGGAGTTGATTCGCGTGATGGGAGAGAAGGCCACCGCCCGGCAGACGATGAAGAAGGCCAAAGTCCCGATTCTGCCCGGCAGTGAAGGGGCGATCAGGAGCGTTGAGTCAGCGCTGGAGTGGGCCGAGACGGTCGGCTACCCGGTGATGTTGAAGGCCGTAGCCGGCGGTGGCGGTCGGGGGATGCGAATCTGCCGCAGCAAGGAAGATCTGCCGTCACTGTTCCAGCAGGCCTCCCACGAAGCGCTGAACGCCTTCTCGAATGGTGCGCTATACATGGAGAAGTTCATTGAGCGCCCACGGCATATCGAGTTTCAGGTGCTGGCCGACGAGCATGGCAACGTCATCAGCTTGGGCGAGCGCGAGTGCTCCATTCAGCGTCGCCATCAGAAGCTGATCGAGGAGGCGCCGAGTCTGCAAGTAACCCCGAAGCAACGGGAGAAGATGGGTGATCTGATCAGGCGATCGATGAAGGACATCGGCTACTGGAACGCTGGAACCATCGAGTTTCTGATGGATGAAGATGGCTCCATCTACTTCATCGAGATGAATACTCGCATTCAGGTAGAGCACTGCGTCACCGAGATGGTGACCGGTTTGGATCTGGTGAAGGCACAGTTGCGCATCGCCGCAGGGGAGAAGCTGGGAGAGATTGTGCCCGAGCCTGTCAAGACGATCGGTCATGCCATCGAGTGCAGGATCAACGCCGAGGATCCGGTGAAGTTCATGCCCAGCCCCGGCAGGATCTCCGTATTCAACCTGCCGGGAGGCAACGGGGTACGCGTGGACACGGCGCAGTATGCCGAGGGTGTGGTGCCACAGTACTATGACTCTATGATTGCCAAGCTGATCTGTCATGGCAAAGACCGCGAAGAGGCGATGAACAAGATGCAGCGTGCGCTGAGCCAGTTTGTGGTGGAAGGAATCCATACCTCGATTCCACTGCATCAGCGAATATTTGCGGATGAGGAATTCCGAGCGGGCAGGTTTGACACCAAGTTCATGGAGCGGTTCCTGGAGCGCGAAAGAGCTGCGCGAGGCTGAAGTGGGGATGAAGCTGCCAAGGTTGTATCCGATCGCCGATTGGGCATCGTTGAACGCCCGAGGCATAGGCGTGACAGATTTTGCCAGGGAGATGGCACAGGCCGGAGTTGGGGTGCTTCAATATCGAGACAAGCTGCGATCCGACGAAGAGGTGCTGGGCGCGGCGCGCGAGATAGCAGTTCAATTCGCGGGTCAAGAGTGTCTTTTCATCCTGAATGACCGTCTCGAATTGGCCCGCGAACTTGGTTGGGGGGTGCATGTAGGGCACCTGGATGCAAGCCCGGATGTGGTGCGCCAGAGGATGGGCGGGCGGGAATGTGTGATTGGGGTTTCGACTCATGATGCGGCCCAGATGATGGCCGCCAACGCCGGCGCAGCGGACTATGTCGCTGTGGGACCCGTTTTTGCCACAGTTTCCAAGGCGGATTTGGAGCCGGTGGTGGGTCTGGAGGGTGTGCGGCGTGCGCGCGCGATGACATCCAAGCCGCTAGTGGCGATCGGGGGCATCACGCGGTTCAACGCGGCCAGCGTGATCGCTGCGGGGGCCGACTCCGTGGCTGTCATTGGGGCATTGCTGACGCCCGGCGCGCAACCCGGCCAGATGGCTCGTGAGTGGCTGGCCGAGCTACGAGGATGACAATGAGAGTCTGAGCTCCCGCGGTGGCGTTGCGTGGGTCTGACAGGATGGAAGTGGCGCTCTGCCGCGGATTTCGATAAGGTTGTGAGACGTGACGCCGCAAGTTTCTTCAGCCATAGTTCAGCCTTCGAATGGCACTGCGCCTAAGTTTGTGCACGGGATGGGGCTGTTTTCCGCCACGGCCATCGTGATGGGCTCAATGATCGGTTCAGGTATCTTTATCGTGCCGGCGGACATGAGCCGGACCTTGGGATCACCCGCGCTGTTGATTTTGGCTTGGCTGGTGACGGCCGTGATGACGGTCATCGGAGCCCTCAGCTACGGCGAGTTGGCCGCGATGATGCCCCAGGCTGGCGGCCAATATGTGTATCTGCGCGAAGCTCTGGGCCCGATTTGGGGATTTCTCTACGGATGGACGCTGTTTCTGGTGATCCAGACCGGAACGATTGCGGCTGTGGGGATGGCGTTTGCGAAGTTTTTGGGGGTCTTTTGGCCAGGCGTCAGCGACCGCCGCTGGCTGTGGCACATCGGACATGTGCCGGCGTGGCATGTGGGGCCGATGGTGTTGGGCAATATCCAGATTGGGCTCAGCACGGCGAATCTGGCGGCGATTGTGGTCATCACGTTGCTTACCCTCAGCAATACCCGAGGAGTGAAGCTGGGAGCAGCGGTGCAGAACATCTTTACCAGTGCCAAGGTGATCGCGCTGCTGGGTGTCGTGGTGGTGGGGATGGTGGCCCGCAGCGCCACTGCCATCGCAGCCAACTTTGGCTCCGGCTGGCATCAATTCTGGGCGAACTCCGGCTGGCATACAGCTCATGCGCTCCAGGTGGGTATCGGTGGGCCGACAGCGTACGTCGGCGTGCTTACCGTGATCGCCGTGGTGCAGGTTGGAAGTCTCTTTAGCTCAGATTCATGGAACAATGTGACCTTCACGGCAGGGGAGATTCGCGATCCACGCCGGAATCTGCCTCTTTCCCTGGCCATTGGAACCAGTTTGGTGCTGCTGCTGTACATCGCATGTAACTTTGTCTATCTCACGGTTCTGCCGTTGCGGGGAGACCCGGTAGCGGCCACGCTGGCTGGGCGAGGAGTTCAATTCGCCACCGGGGACCGGGTGGCCACGGCGGTGATGCAATCTGCGTTTTCCGGGACAGGCGCGAAGCTGATGGCCGCGGTGATCCTGGTCTCAACCTTTGGCTGCATGAACGGCCTGTTGCTGGCCGGCGCCCGGGTCTACTACGCGATGAGCCAGGATGGCCTTTTCTTCAAGAGCGCAGGCCGGTTGAGCAGGAGGACCGCAACGCCGGTTTCCTCCTTGTGGATGCAGTGGAGCTGGGCCAGCTTGCTGTGTTTGAGCGGGAGTTACTCTCAGTTGCTGGACTATGTGATCTTTGCTGTGCTGGTCTTTTATGTGCTCACCATCAGCGGACTGTTCGTGCTGCGCAGAGCCCGACCGGAGGCGGACCGGCCTTATAAAGCTGTAGGATATCCCCTGCTTCCAGCGCTTTATATAGTATTGGCGGTATGGATCTGTGGGGTCTTGTTGCGATACAAGCCGCAGTTTACCTGGCCGGGTTTGTTTTTGGTACTGTCGGGGGTTCCGGTCTATGCGCTCTGGACGAGATCGGGACGAGGGGGTCAGGTAGGCTTGGATTCAGAGAGTCAGAACGCTGAGTAGGCGCCTGATCGAACCAGTGTTGGGAGAGAAGGGGAGAGAATGGCGAATCTGCTCGCGGTGAAACCTTTGTCCGTCTTGCTGAAAGAGTCCGAGAATGAGGGAGAAGTGGGACTCAAGCGGGCTCTAGGGCCATTGAACCTGATTACGCTGGGCATTGGCGCGATCATCGGAGCAGGAATCTTCGTCCTGACCGGGCAGGCGGCAGCCAAACACGCCGGCCCGGCGGTGGTCTTGAGCTTTATCCTGGCGGGGATTACCTGCGCCTTCGCCGGACTTTGTTATGCGGAGTTTGCCTCACTGATTCCGATTGCAGGTTCCG
>JAJYZE010000165.1 GCA_021800195.1 Acidobacteriota bacterium | reverse complement strand
AATCACCATCGCCTGGAGTCTCTCACCCAGGACCGCCCCGAGGAGGTTTCAGGATGCAACGGCGTGACTGCCTCAAGCTTCTGGCCGGCGCTGCTCTCCTGCCCGGCATCAGAACGCCGGCCCCGGTCGCGCTGGCGCAAACTCTTGGCCGCGCCACATCGGCAACAGATTGGCCACTCACTGCGGAGAAGGCGGTCTCCTACACGCTCACCCCGGCTGATGAAGCCTTTCTGGATGAGATGGAGCGCCGCGCGTGCCTTTACTTCATCGAGCAGGCCGGCCCTGCCACGGGTCAGGTTCTTGACCGCGCTGCCAACCACTCCAACGGTCGGCTCGATCCCCGTCCCATGGCCTCCATCGCCGCCACCGGCTTTGGCCTGACGGCTCTTTGTATCGCAGACCAGCGCGGCTACCAACCCCATGCTCAACTCCGGGAGCAGGTCCGCCGCACACTGCATTTTCATGCGCACACCCTGCCCAACGTCCACGGGTTCTACTATCACTTCAATGACGTCCAGACCGGGGCTCGCTTCCGGCAAGTTGAGGTCTCCTCCATCGATACCTCTCTTCTGCTCTGCGGCGTGCTCACCGCCCGCGCACACTTCCATCAGGATGCCGAGATCCAGCAGCTCGCCACTCTGATCTACAACCGGGTGGACTGGCCCTGGATGCTCGATGGTCCGGTGAACGACAAAGCCACCTTTTCCATGGGCTGGACACCGGAGTCTGGCTTTCTGCATGCCCGTTGGAAGACTTACTGTGAGCTGATGATGATCTACCTGCTGGCGATCGGCTCACCCACCCACCCCATCCCTGCCGGCTGCTGGTACGCATGGTCCCGGCCGGTGATTCACTACGATGGGCTCTCCTACATCAGCGGCAACGATCCTATCTTCACCGAGCAGTACAGCCAGGCATGGTTCGACTTCCGCCATCAACGCGATCGCTATGCCAACTACTTCGATAACTCCATCACCGCGACCCGAGCCCACCAGGCCTTCTGCCTCTCCTTGGGAAAACCGTACGCGCGCGACTACTGGGGGATCAGCGCCTCCGACTCCGCCCATGGCTATACGGCCTGGGGAGGACCGGACGCGGAAGGCCATGGGTTCGGAGGCATCGACGGCTCCGTGGTACCTAATGCCACGGCCGGATCCCTGCCCTTCCTGCCCGAGGCCTGCCTGCACGTGCAGATCTCGCTCAAAGCCAGCTTCGGCAATCAAGCCTGGGGCAGGTACGGATTCTGCGACGCCTTCCACCCCGAAGCCAACTGGTACGATCCGGATGTTCTGGGCATCGACCTGGGAATTAGCGTGTTGATGGCGGAAAACCTGCGCTCCGGATTCGTCTGGGAGACCTTCTCTCGCAACCCCGAGGTCTCTCTGGCCATGCAGCGGGCGGGATTCCACACCGCATAGAGCGGTCCTTCTCTCGGGGATGATGTGCCTGGTCACGATCAGAACACCACAAGCAGACCTCTGCAGAAGCCCCATCCCCTCGAAGAGCTCTCCTACATCGAACAGTGGACCGCTATCGCCTCGCCTTGGTTGTTTTGGCCGTACTGCCAGACTTGGGTTTGACTTTGACAGCGCGCTTGCCTGAAGCCGGTCTGACTGCGGGCTTGCTCTTGGCCGCGCCGACGCCAGGCTTCTTCAACGGGGCCGTCCCCTTCTGGTTCTTGGCCGCAGCCGGCTTTCCTTGAGCAGCCTTCCCCACAGGTTGCCGGCCGGAAGCCGCCTGCGCCAGCGGCTTCTTCTGCGCAACGGACTTCCTTGAGGACTTCTTCAGGACAGGTTTCGCCACAGCTTTCTTCACCATCGGCTTCGAGACAGTCTTCTTGATCAGCTTGTTGGCGAGGGCCGCCTTCACCGCCGGTTTGGGCAGATTTTTCTTTGCAACTTTCTTTGCAAGAACCTTTTTTACCAGAGATTTATCTGCCTTCTTCTGCGGCGAAGGTTTAATTTCCGTCTTAAAGTCTGACTTCCCTGTGGACTGGTTGACGGGAGCTGGAGCGGAGATCTTCTCAGCGAGTTTGGCACCGGCAACAGCAGGCTTCCCTTGAAGATCCTTTCCGGTCGCCGCAGCCGCCGGCTTGACCGGAACGGCAGGCTTGGCGGTGGTCTGCGGCCGTGCCGCGGCCGTCTCGGCAGGCGCTATTCCTGTCGGAGCTTGCTGCTCTGCGGCCGCCGCCAGGGTCAACCCTTCTTGAGCCTCCGTCGGCTTCTTGCCGCGCGGCTTGGTCATCTTGGCCTCGCGCTTTACGGCCTTCCTCCGAATGGGAGCGGAGGGAGCCGGAGCCGGCGGAGAGTAGGGCTCCAGAAAAGCTCGGATCGCCTCCGGAGTCTCCAGCTTGCCGTCCATCATGGAATAAAAGAGCCTCTCCACAAGCTCGCCGTACTCCGGCAGGGCAGGGGTGATACGCATCTCCTGCATGACCTGGTAAGGAATCTTCTGCCGAGCCTGGGCCCACTCGTTGAAGAACGCATCCAGCCGCTCCTTGACAGTGGCGCTCTTGTTGCTATGCGCCAGCCACAACACCGCCTCCGGCTTGGCTGCAAACAGCATCTTCCACGCATCGGATGGCGCTGCGGCGGCCTTGCTGCCAAATAGAGTGGCAAATGCTTTGGTATCCGCCTCCAAAGCCTCAATCTGCTCGACAAATCCAGGCCGGGCAAAGCTCTTCTTGAGGCCCGCCACTTCCTTGGAGCCCAGCTTCGCCGTCAGCAGGGGAAAATATGCCGCCGAAGGCTCGGGATAGATCCCCATCGTCTCCAGCCGTCCCACCGTATCCCGCAGTCTGTCCAGTTCTGCCTCATTCACCTTTGCTGAACTCCAGGCCGAAGAGAGCACTGAGGCCCAGCCTTCCGCCTCTAGGTGGCGCAGAACCCGAAGAGGATCTTCCTCGTGGAAGACCTCTTCCAGCTCATAGTGCTTCAGCCATGGCTGCAGAGCCGCGATCGCGTTCTCCGCCTTGGCGTTCTCATAGCGCTGCCGCGTCTTCTCTTCCATCTGCCAACCCAGCCGCGCCGTCAATCGCGCCGCCCGGATCATCCGCGAAGGGTCTTCCAGAAAACCATAGTTGGACACCAGCCGCAGTTCGCGGTTTTCGATGTCCGCCACGCCGTTCAACGGATCCATCAGTAGCCCAAAGGAACCGTCATTGAGCGACAAGGCCATGGCATTGGCCGTAAAGTCCCTGCGATGCAAATCGTCCAGAATCGTCGCCGGCTTATAAACCGGCTTGCCCGGCTTGGGGTAACTGACGCTCAGCGTCGATCCCACTGACAGCCGCACCCCTCTGGCAAAGGTGTAGTAAAGGCACTGAGTAGCCTCGTCTTCTCCAGCCAGGATACCCCCCGCCTTTTGCAACTCCTTGTTGAACTTAAGGGCGTTCCCTTGCACCACAAGATCAAGGTCGCGAATGGGAGCGCCGCTGATCAGGTCCCGCACCGCTCCGCCGACCAGAAAAACGGTCATCAGGCGCGCCTTGGCGACCTTGCGAACTTCTTCCAGGGCGGATTGCTGGGCAGAAGTCAAACGCGTTTGCAGCAAATAAATGTAGTCAGCCATAAAGGTAGAACTTCAAAGGGATGTACGTTGCTCCGGGCCGCCGCCATCATCCCGAGGCTTCAACCCTAACTCGCTGCATATGAATGGTTTACAAAGCTGTAATGCAAGGCCACAACGTCCGATTCTACACTCTTTTGAATCTCTTGGCTACTCTTTTGCGCT
Source organism: Acidobacteriota bacterium (assembly GCA_021800195.1). GTDB lineage: Bacteria > Acidobacteriota > Terriglobia > Terriglobales > Acidobacteriaceae > Granulicella. The sequence continues at coordinate 3,059 of JAJYZE010000165.1, read as the reverse complement.
ATGATGGCTGCAGGACACGCTGTCCTCACCATGGCGCTAGCTCAAAAGAAAGCGGTTCTTCGCTCCTTCGCCAACATCCTCACTTGGGGATACCTCCCTCAAACGGGCTTCCTGGTAGAAAATCAGATTCAGCTTATAAAAGTGGATGGGCGTATAACCACCATTACTCTAAGCGGTTTGAAGCATATTGCTTATGTAAAAGACTTTAATCTGGATGATGCATTCGATCCAGAACGGATCGGCCGCAGGGTCTTTCCAGCCCGTCCCCGTGGAGATGGGCTCTGGGTTCGGCTCACCCTCCGTGATCATGAAGTTCTGGAAGGGCTTGCCTCCTTGGATCTTGCCTCTCTCGATTCTCTTGTGAAGGATCAAGGTCTCTTTCTCACCCCTCCCGATCTCCGCTCCAACACGCAGCGTCTCTTTATTCCTCGCCCTGCGCTCATCTCGGTTGAGGTTCTTGGGTTCGTCGCGGCTCCCTCCCGCCGTTCCTCCCTCTCTGCAGACCCGGCCAAACACAAGACGCTCCCCGGCGCGCAGCCAGGTCTTTTTGACCAATAAAGGCCGAGTAAAATCAGATGCATGAAGCTGAGCGAGTTAGCGGAAATCCTGGCGGCGACGCTGGTTCCCGGCCAAGGCCAGTCCATGGAATCCGCCGCTGCCGTGGTGATCGAGGATGTCTCCGCCATTGAGACCGCCGGTGCAACTCATCTATCCTTTGTCGCCAACCCAAAATATGCGCACCTGGCGCATACTACCCGAGCCGGTGCGCTCATCGTCGAACCCGGCTTTGCTTCCCTGAAGACTCCCACGCTTCGCATCCCCACCCCCTATCTCGCCTGGTCGCAGGCGATCGGCCTCTTTCATCCGGCCCCATCCTACCCGCCGGGGGTCCATCCCACCGCGGTCATCGCTCCCACTGCCACCCTTGGAGCCCGAGCCCACATTGGAGCCTATGTGGTCATCGGTCCGGACTGCCGCATTGGGGATGACGCCGTTCTGCTTTCCCATACCGTTCTCTACCCTGGAGTTCAAGTAGGTCACCGATTCCTGGCCCACGCGCACAGCGTGATTCGAGAGAACTGCCGGATTGGCGATGACGTGATCCTGCAGAATGGAGCCATCATCGGAGCCGATGGCTTTGGCTTCGCGAAAGACGCCGAGGGCCGCTGGGTCAAGATCCTGCAATCCGGTCCCGCGGTTCTGGAGGATGCCGTTGAGGTGCAGGCCAACGCGTGCGTGGATCGCGCTTCCGTGGGTACAACCCACATTGCGTCCGGGGTCAAGATCGACAATCTCGTCCAGGTGGGCCACGGGTGCTCGGTAGGCAAGGACACGCTTCTTTGCGCCCAGACCGGACTCAGCGGATCCACCATCGTGGGCAAAGGCGTCATTCTGGCCGGCCAGGTCGGCGCCGCCGGGCACCTGACCATCGGCGACGGAGCCATCGCCACAGCCCAGACCGGCATTCCCTCTGACGTCGCTCCGGGTGCCGTCGTCAGTGGTTACCCTGCCACCGACAATCGCACCTGGCTGCGCACGGTGGCCGCTCTCGCCCGCCTGCCCGAACTTCTCAAGCGCGTTGCGGCCCTGGAAAAACTCCTTGGCTCCCGCCCAGACCGATCCTGAACGAAACCATCGGCAGAACTGCTAGGCTTAAGCAATGAAGTACTCCGCCCCCAACGTCCGGCTGCGTCCTTGGAGTTCTTTGGAGGCTGAGAGTCCGGCAGGGCCGCCGCGCCGCCTCCGGTTGGCAACAGTGCTCCCCATGGTTGCAGCCGCAGCCTGGGCCAGCCTGATCGGCTGCCACTCGCCGTACGTGGCAATGACGGTCCACAATGCTGGAGCACAGCCAGTCTCTCTGATCGAGGTTGACTATCCTGACGCCAGCTTCGGGATTGACGCGCTTGCCGCCGGGGCCAGTTACCGCTACAGCTTCCAGATCCTGGGAAGCGGACCCACCAAGATCTCCTGGACCGATGCGAGCCGGAAAAGCCATGCCTCTGCCGGGCCCGAGCTGCAGGAGGGCCAGCAGGGCACCCTCCGGGCCACGCTCAACGGAAAGACGGCGATCTGGCAAGCCAGCATTCGATCCCACTGATGCCTCGTGGTCTCCATCTCTCACGGCTCGCCGGCTTCCTGCGGGCTTTGCAGTAGACTCCAATCGTGAGCCAAGCAAGCAGAAACCCCTCCAGCGCCGGTCTCTTCATCAGCTTTGAAGGTCTCGACGGATCCGGTAAAACCACCCAGCTGAGGCTGCTGGGAGATGCGCTGCGCGCCGACGGGCATCGCGTCATCACTCTCCGCCAGCCCGGGGGAACGCCGCTGGGCAACCGCATTCGCTCCATTCTGCTGGATTCGGGCAGTGACGCCGATCTGGGCGCCATTGCTCCGGAAGCCGAACTGGCCCTGATGTTCGCCGATCGTGCTCAAAGCCTGCGCGAGGTGATTCTGCCCGGGCTGGCTGACGGCAGCGTGGTGCTTTGCGACCGCTACACAGACTCCTCCGAGGCTTACCAGGGCGCCGGCCGCGGTCTGGGCTCAGACCGTGTTCTCGCGCTGCATCAAGCCCTCTGCAACAACCTCCAGCCGGACCTTACCATTCTTCTGCTTCCGCCCCTGGCTACGGCGCTGCGCCGCGCCCGAAGCCGCAATGACCGGCACCTCCGCCAGATGGGGGCCGACGAGAATCGATTCGAAGCCGAGAGCAACGAGTTCTATGCTCGCGTCTACGATCAATACCTCGAGATCGCCCGCCGCAACGCGGACCGCCTTGTGGTCTTTCGCGGCGAGGGCTCCATCGCCACCATTCAAAGGCTGATTCTGGATGTCGTGCGCGAGCGGCTCGCAGCTGCCGGACGGACGGGCGTGCCTTGAATGCGCAGCAGGCGGCTCCAGCCAGGCTCTCTGCCTCCCCAGCAGCGGAATGCCTTCAGGGGCCTACAGCCACTTCAGAAACTCCCGGGCTAGGTCCAACTCCGGGAATAGCCGCTCCTCTGCCTGAAACTCCCGCGAATGCACGCAGCGGCGCCCGGCTCTCACCTTGATCGGGTGCTTCAAGT
>JAJYZE010000004.1 GCA_021800195.1 Acidobacteriota bacterium | reverse complement strand
GCAGGGGCTGCTCCAGCCCAGACCGCTGCGATCGTAGGCCGCCGTCGCCGTAAATCCGGCAACCTTGTCTTGAATGTGCCGCCAGTTCAGGTTCGTCGCCGTGATGCCGGCCTCGAACAGTACCGCCAGTCCACCCGTTCCCTTCTCCACCACAAAGAGCTTTTGTCCGGGTCCAATCTCTACCCAGCGACCCACTCCGGTGAACCGCTTTCGATCGCTCCGCTCGCCCAGCCATTGATAGAGAAATCCCGCAGCGGGGATGGCGGCAACAGACAGCAAAATCGCAGCACTCACACTCATGGAAGATCCTCGGAGCGGCTGATCACGCCAGGTTGAAAGTCGTTGGCATTCAGATGGGCCTTGGCTGTTCCTCGTTTAATGATCCAGACCGTCGAGCCAGCCTGACCGCGCATCTTCGCCTCGATCTGCGTGGCCGACCAGACCCCATTCGATTGACGCAAGCCAAAATACGTAATCTCCTTCACAGCTCCGCCCTGTCGCAGCTTCTTCTCGGCATGCACCGGGTAGGCGATGTTGTGATCCAGCCAGGTGCGCACCTGAGTGTAGCTCGTCCGATCGGAAGCTCCGGGAACGCTCTTCAACAGATCGCAGCGACGTCCGCCGAATGAGGCTTCTCCCAGCACCATCTGCTCTGGCCAGAAGTACTGCGCATCCAGCAGATCTTCATAGCTGAAGGTCGTGCCCAGAAAACCATCGCCCCATCTCTCCGGCGGCAGCAGCGTGGGCGCAGCCCCGCGCCGACGGAACACTCGAATGCTGTCCCGTCCGTCGGGACGAGTCTCCAGCAGGATGCGGAGCCGTTCGTCTTTTCCACCTGCCTTCGCTCCCCGGGAAGGCACGGCCTCGATCAGCGTGTGCATGGCTCCGTGAAACCAAAGTCCCTCCGCGGAGATGGCGAAGCGAGTGCGATCTCCGCCCGCATCCACCCTGACGATCTGGCCGCTGGCGCGATAGTCCGAAGACTCGATGCGGTTGCGCACCGTAACCAGATCCGCCGGCGTCTCAGCTACGCAGGCCGCGCCTGCCAGCAGCAACACCACGGCCGTCATCAGAGCGGCCCGCCTCACGATGCGACCCTCCCGTCGTGGACTCGGATGTGACGCGGCGCCGCCTGGGCAATCTCGTCCTCATGCGTCACCACAATCAGCGTCATGCCTCGCGATCTCTGAATTCCCGTGAGAATCTCCATAATATGCGCGGAGTTCTTGCTATCCAGATTGCCCGTGGGCTCGTCGGCCAGCAGTATTTCGGGCTCATTGGCCAGCGCGCGGGCGATCGCCACGCGCTGCCGTTCGCCTGCGGAGAGCTTGCTCGGATGCTGATCCATGCGGTGTCCCATGCCCATCTCCCGAAGCAGACTCTCGGCGCGATTGCGGCGATCTCCGCTGCCGCTCCGCGAGGCCAGCATGGGAGCCTGCACGTTCTCGACAGCCCGCAGGGTGGGCAGCAGGTAAAACGCCTGGAACACGAAGCCTACATGATCGCAACGATAGGTATCAAGATCGAACGAAGAACCCAGCGGAACGCCACGGAAGAGAATGTTGCCGCTGCTTGGGCTATCCAGCCCTCCCAGAAGATGCAGCAGCGTAGACTTCCCACTGCCGCTGTGGCCGCTGATGGCCACGAACTCACCCGCCTCAATCGAGAGGTCGACGCCTCGCAGGGCTTCGATGCGTCCCTCTTCGTAGCTCTTGCACAACTCGCGCACTTCTAGAATGGGACTGCTCATGCGTCTGAGCCTCCGTCCGGAACGCGCGAGAGAGTCCCGCACGCAAAAAATTGCCTAACACCCGAGTCGATCACACCCAACCTCCCAAGAGACGGCCGCCGATGGCAAAAGTCAACCTCCCCATCGGCCAAAGTAGCTGCATGAACAAATGTTAATCTGCAACGGGTCTTTCCCAGCGCGCTTGCAGAAGATCCCATCGAGAAGATCTCCTCGATCGGCTCATCGAGCCTCCGCGGGGTCCATCCATCCCATCTTCGACTCCAACGCAGATGTGGCCGCCGGATGGCTGCCGGATGGCCGTCATCTGGCGCAAGTCCCGCGCTGCTACAGCCCTTCGCGGAACTCACGGAAGGCCACCTCCCAGCGCTTCTTGGAACGGACGAGGCTCCACGCCTGAGTCACACCCTGACCCGTTGACGCTCGACGGCCTCTTCGATCAGCTCCGCCGCCCGGCCCGGACCATCCACCTGCTGGATGGCCTCCTGCAGCCTCCTTGCCGCCTCCACGTAGGAGCGATCTTCCAGTACCAGCCGGATCGCCTTGCGAAGCCGCGGCGGGGTAAGGCGATGCCGTGAGACCACCGCACCTGCACCGCACGCCTTCAGCCGCGCCGCAACCCCGGGCTGATCGTTGCCCAGCGGAACGGCGACCATCGGAACACCCTCGGCAAGCGACTCCAGAGCCGTGTTGATCCCAGCATGGGTGATCACCAACGCAGCCAACTTCAAAATCTCCAGTTGTGGCGCAAAGCGCACCACCAAAGGCGCTCCCGCCAGCGGTCCCAATTGCGCGGGGTCCATGCCACCGCCCAGCGAGATCAGCAGTTGCGCCTCCAGTCCTGCGCAGGCCTGCGCAATCACCCGGAAGATCGCCTCCGAACCATTCTGAAAGGTGCCGAGCGAAGCATAGATCAGCGGCCTTCCGTCCAGGCGCTCCCAGCAAAACTCTACCGCTGGGCGCTGCCGGGCATGAACAAACGGCCCGGAGTAATAAAGTCCGGGCGGCTTTGGGCCGCGCAGCGGAAACTCAAACTCCTCGGGCAATTGAGTGATCTGCGCCAAGGTGGACAGCCCGTCCTCGGGGCGATTGTAGGGCTTAAGTCCCCAGGCGATGCGCTGCGCGCTGATCTCGCGAAAGATGGGAGCACCGATCCACAGCAGTAGTTCAATGGCCAGCCGGTTCCGCAGCCGGCCAAGCCAGTCCTCCCTCGCCGCCCAGCCCAGCCAGAAGGGCGGAAACCGGTCGTCGTGCAGCAGCGGGGGCAGCAGAGCAATCGAAATCCAGGGTAGCCCCAGATAGTCGGCTACGTTTCCCGCAAAGTCCGCCTCATCCACCAGAAGCGCCTCCACACCGGCCTCACGCACCGCGCGCGGTCCATCGCGCAGAACCATGCGAGCCGACTTCCGCACCCGCTGCAAGGTGAAGCGCAGGGCCGCCACTCCCTTCAGCCCTGCCATCCGCTCATCCAGTTTGGCCAGCGAACCCGGCGGGTACTCTTCCGCGCCGATGCAATGAAACTCGATGCCGGCGGCTCGCACCCGCTCCTCGGTATCGGCGATTCCGAAGAGAATCACCTTGTGGCCTCTTAACTCCAGAGAGCGCGCCAGGGCAGTCATCGGATTGATGTGCCCAGTGGCCGGAAAGCAAAAAGCTCCGAATCGCATCATGCCTTTCTTTAGTCGTTCTCCAACCGTTTCCGGGTCGTTTGCGAAAATCGCCTTCAGATCGCTTCCAGACGGCTCAATCGCAGCGCAGCGCATCCACCGGGGAGAGCTTCCCCGCCCGCCAGGCGGGAATCGCGCCGGCGATGAGACCGGCCAGAAGCGCAATGGTCAGCGCCTTTACCAGCACAGGCCACTGCAGGGTCGCCACAAAGAAGCTCGCGGTCTGCGGCAAGACCGCCAGAATACACAGAGCACACCATCCGAGGCCGATGCCCAAAACGCCTCCGCCCAGGCCCAGGAGGGCAGCCTCCAGTTCGATATGCGCCAGCACCTTCCATTGCCTCCAACCGAGCGCGCGCAGAATGCCGATCTCGCGCGTGCGCTCAAAGACGGACATAGCCATGGTGTTGGCGATGCCCAAAATCCCGATCAACAGCGCCAGCGCCGAGGTTCCCCAGGCCGAGGTCTTCGCCAGCGCTACAAACTGATTGCTTCTGGCCCGCTCGACCGCCGGCACGGCGCGCGCCCCGGGCACCGCCGCCTGGATCGCAGCCTGTGCGGATCGGAAGTAGGCACCCTCTGCTTCGCCCGCCGGGGCTGGGCGCAAGCGCACATCAATGGTGGAAACTTTCCCATCCATGCCACTGAGCTGCTGCAACTGGTCAAGCGGCATCACGATCGCCGCCGCTTCCAGCGTGGATGCGGCATGATAGATCGCAGTCACACGGAACTCCGTGCCTTGCAGTTCGATGCTATCGCCCGGCGACTTCTTCAGATCCTGCGCGAGCAGGTCGCCGAGCATCACCTCCGGTTGCCCGTTGCTCACTCGCCTTCCCTGGAGAATCTTCAGGGAATTGAACTCGAACGCGTTGGCCTGCCAGCCGTAGACCAGCGCATTGATCTCCGGTGTCACGTCCATCAGATTGAAGATCGTGGGCGAAACCTGAGCCACCATGGGAAGCGCCCGAATCCTTGCCGCCGCCGTCTCATCCAGTGTCGTATTCAGGAAACTGCCTTGAATGACGGAGAAGTCCGTGTTGGTGCTGGAGTAGATGCGCATCCATTGCTGCTCAAAGGAGGTTGAGAAGCCCACCAAGCCGACAAACGCACCCACGGCCATGCCGATGCCGAAGAGCGTCAGCAGCGTCCTCAAGCGTCGGCGGCGGAGGTTCTTCAGTACATACCCAGTAAAGGAGAGCGACGTGGTCATGCGGTTTTGGGGCTTCTTCCATTCCATCCAGGGTCGATCCCTGGCGAGCTTGCAACGGCAGCGCACCGCGCCCACAACCAGAATATGGGTTCGGGCGGGCGATCTCCAAATCCGTGGTCCGCGCCAGTGCTGCCGTGCCCGAAGAAACGCATCTGCTCAGAGGGGCCTCTTGTGAAAGAGAGGAGTTGACCCACATCCATCCCTCCTCCGAACAACCGACACGGGCTTGGGTCTGGGTTTGGATGCGGACATCCGGCATCTTGCCCTTCAGAGACGTAGGCCGGCAGCGGAACTGCTTCTTGGCCGGCTCGCCGAAGAACTCTGAAAGTGGAAGATTCTTTCACGGTTTCAGCGTGAACTGCGCGGATAAGGATGCCCGAGAAGAGTCCCCAGCCCAGACCGTATAGACGCCCGGCTCAACAGACCATTCGTCTGCGGCGTTCCACACCGCAAGCTGATCCTGCGGTACACGAAAGGTCACGGTCTTCGTCTGTCCCGGATCGAGATGGATACGAGAAAAACCCGCCAAAGATCGGCTCGGAGTCTCCACGCTGCTCACGTCCTCGCGCACGTAGAGCTGAGCGACTTCATCCCCTGCGGCCCTGCCCGTATTCGTCACGTCGACGGTGGCCTCGATAGCGCCGCGACTGCCCGGAGCGGGCGCTTGCACCGTCAGGTGACCAAAGTGAAACGTGGTGTAGCTAAGGCCGAATCCGAAGGGAAATAAGGGCTTGGCATCGGAGCCGACGTATCGGTAGACCCGCGAAGGATCGGCGTCATAAACGTCCGGCAGTTGCCCGACCGACCGGGGGAAGGTAACTGCCAGGTGGCCACCCGGATCATTCTCCCCAAACAGCGTCTCGGCGATGGCTCTTCCGCCGAACTCACCGGGATACCAAGCCTCAAGGATTGCAGCCACGTGCTGCTCTGCCCAATCGATGGTCAGCGGCCGTCCGTTCTCCAGAACCAGCACCAGCGGCCTTCCCGTAGCGGCCACAGCTTCAAGCAGCTTCTCCTGAGCTCCGGGCAGGCCGAGATGGGACCGGTCAAATCCCTCGCCTGAGATTCCCTGCCACTCGCCGAGTCCCATGATCACGACCTGCGCGCTACGGGCCTTCTCCACCGCCGACTCCATGTCGTTCCCATCGTCGAAGCTGACCGTCGCATGCGGCAGAAGTTCACGAATCCCCTGAAGCAGGCTGATCTTCAATCCATTCGCATGATTTTCATAATCGCCATAACGAGCCTTGTCGCCATTGGGACCGATCACGGCAATACGCTGCGTAGACCGGGAAAGCGGCAAAAGGCGATCTTCATTCTTGAGCAGCGTCATCGACTCCAGCGCCGCGCGCAGGGAAGCGGCAAGATGCGCCGGCGAACGATGCACCTTTGCATCCAGTGCCGGGTTTACATACGGATGATCAAAAAGCCCCAGAGCAAACTTCACCCGGAGCACCGAACGAACGGCACGATTGATGTCTTGCTCCGAAAGCGACCCGTCGTGAACACACCCTATCAGGTCCCCGTCAAAGACATCCTGCGGAAGATCGTAGAACTGCATGTCCACCCCTGCCCGTATGGCCATGCAAGCGGCGTCCTGAGGGGTCGCCGCGACCTTGTGAACTCGGTAGAGATTCTGAATCGCGCCAAGATCGGAAAGCACAAAGCCTTGGAAGCCCCACTCCCGGCGCAGCACCTTCTTCAGCAGGAACGGATTGTCCGTCATCGGGATGCCGTCAATCTCGTTATAGGCGGCCATCACACTCATCACATGCCCCTGGCGAACCGCCGTCTCGAACGGCCGCAGCATGATCATCCGCAGCTCCCGCTCTCCTATATCGACCGGGGACGTATTCACGCCGGCCTCCGGCGCGCCGTAGGCGGCAAAGTGCTTGGGCTCCGCCACTACAGTGTGATCCGTCGCCAAGCCATCTGCCTGCGCGCCATCGATGAAAGAGAGCCCCAACTGCCCGGCAAGGTAAGGGTCTTCGCCGTAGGTCTCCTCCACTCGACCCCAACGCGGATCGCGCGCCAGGTTCAAAACCGGGGCAAGAATCATGTCTACGCCGGTAGCGCGAGCCTCTGATCCGATACCGGAGCCCGTCTCGCGCAAAAGCTGCCGGTCCCACGTATCTCCCAGGCCCAGCGGCGCGGGAAAGACGGTGCCGGTGTTGAAGCCGTGCAGCCCTTCCTCGATAAAGAGCGCCGGAATGCCGAGTCGATTATGGGAGATCACCCAGCTTTGAATCGCATTCGACTGCTCAGGAGTCGGATTCAGGTCATGGATGGAGCCAACCCCCAGCTCACCCCATAACCTCTGCGCCTTCAGGGGGACAAAGAGCGCATCCGCTGCGGCATGGGTCTTGTCCTTGTAGCGGCTCATGATGGAGGTCGCGCCGGCGTACATATCCAGTTGGCGGACCTTTTCCTGCAGCGTCATCCGGCCCAGCAGATCATCGACGCGAGCTTCTATCGGCGCACGGGCATCTCGGTACAGCGGCCGCTTCTGCGCCGGCCGGGGGGCGGCCTGGACGCAAAAAGGAGCTACGGCACATACCGCTGCAACCGCCGGAACAAGCAGCACAATTTTGCGGATGAGGGTTGCGGTCAATCGGAAACCGAATCTCTCCTGCAAGTCTCCCCAGAAACCACCCCTGGAAGACGACCACGCATGTAATTCACCGTCAGAAGATAGGACGACTGCGAGCCGGCGTGGAATCATCTTGGAGATGACTTTACCCGACCGAACAAACGTCATTCCAGCCGACACGATTCCGCACCTCCGGCCCCTCCAAAACAAAAAGGGAGTAGACGCGAGTCTTCCCCCCTCTTGCCGAACGAAGATACGATGCTGGCTGAAAAGCTCTCGCTTAGAGAGGCTGAACGTCAGAGGCCTGCCATCCCTTGGGGCCCTTGACCACATTGAACTGAACTGCCTGGCCTTCCTGCAGGCTCTTGAAACCATTGGAGTTGATGGCCGAGTAATGCACAAACACATCCTCACCGTTCTGACGGCTGATGAAGCCAAATCCCTTGGCGTCGTTGAACCACTTTACTGTTCCCTGTTCCATTTTTCCCAAATCCTTGTGATTGACTTTGACGCTGAATCCAAATCGGGGCTTCGGCTACTACGCGCAGAAAACCAATCTGTTTCAAACGATGGAGAAATGTTAGCACGAAGGCGGAATTTTCCACCGAAAAATTTGCAGCTCTTCTGAATTGCACTGAAAATAGGGCGATTTTCAGCTATTTCAGTCGGCTCCCCCTGGTTTTGAGGATGAACTCCCTGCTTCCCACCCCTCAACATAGCGCCTGACAATCTCCTCGGCCGTCCTCAACACCTGCTCCAGCGTCATCGATGTCGAGTCCAGGATCACCGCATCTTCCGCAGGCCGCAGCGGAGACTCCTTCCGGGTCCTATCCCGCGCATCGCGCTCCTTGAGCTCATGAAGGATAGCCTGCTGCGACATCTGTCCGGGGCCAACCTGGAGATAACGCCGGTTGCCCCTTACCTCTGGATCCGCATCCAGGAAGATCTTCACCTCGGCATCGGGAAAGACTACGGTCCCGATATCCCGGCCCTCCATCACCACGCCCCCCTTGGCGCCCATCCTTTGCTGCTGGGCCACCATCCACTGACGAAGCCTGGGATGCACAGAGACCTGCGAGGCCGCCGCCGTCACATCCGCCTCCCGAACCCGGCGCGAGACATCCACACCGTCCAGTAGCACCCGGTTCCCCTCTGGCCTGGACTCGGGAAGAATCTGCGTGCGGCCAGCCAGTTCCAGTAGCGCCAGCTCATCGTTCAACGCCACGGCCTGATCGATGGCCTTCAACGCCAGGGCCCGGTACATGGCGCCCGTTTCCAGGTTCAAAAAGCCGAAGCGCCGCGCCAGGTGCGCCGCCAGCGTGCTCTTGCCGGCGCCCGCCGGCCCGTCGATGGCGATCACCGGCTGCTTCCGCCCCGAGCTTCGCCGCGTCGAGTGGCTACCGGAGATGAAAGGCGTCGAACTCGAGTCCATTCTGCACCTACTCCTCCGCCTGGGGTGCCTTCCGCCCTCCAGAGCTCTTGGATCCGCTCCGCTTGGCTTGTCTGTCGGTGGGCTTGCGAGAGTCTCCGAACTTCCGCTCGCCCGTAGACTTTGCACCAAATTTCCCCGCAAGCTTGCCACCAAACTTGCCCCCGGGCTTGCCACCAAACTTGCCCCCAGACGCGCCGCCAGCCTTACCTTGGAACTTGCCTTTGAAGTTGCCTTTGAAGTTGCCAACCGGCCTGTTGGAAGACTGGGGCGCCGGTTTGCCTTGGAACCTAGCCGCCGACCGCGAGCCTGCTCCTGCAACCAACTTCCCTGCACCGCGCTCTCCGTGGGGCTGGCCGCCACGGCGGCCATAGCGGCGCTCCGTATCTTCGCCCCCTTTGGGAGACCGGTCTCTGGTAGCCCCGTCCGGCTTGCCCCTGGCGCGTCCTCTACCCTTGCCGGCGAAGGGCGCTCTGCCGCGCGCAGCACCCTCCCGGCGGCGCGGTTTAGGCGCCGCGCCCTCTCCATCTCTCAATTCCCTCGCCGAATGCGCCCTTTTGCCATCTCCTTGACCCGGAAACGGCCTCTTGCCTGGGGGACGTCCGGCATCGGACCCGGCGTCCCGCTTCGCTCTCTTGGGGTGAGCCGGCTTCCACTCTGGAGCCGTTCCATCCGGCGGCATGCGCTGGCCGCGCCGCTCCCCGCCGAAACTCCGCTCCTCCTCCCAGGGCCGGGCAAAGCCGCGCTCCTCCGCGCCTCCTGTTACGGAGCCTCGAGACCTGTCTTTCCTGAACGGCGGCGTCCTCTGGAACGGCCGCCGCGCAGCCTCGCTCTGGCCATGCGACCTCCCGTCCTCTGACCTCCTGCCCTCTGGCCTGGCCCCGTGCGCTCTTGCCGGCCTCCCCGGCCGATCTCCAGCGGACCTTCCCGCATCCCGGCGCCGCCCACCCGGCCCCCAACTCCGCCCCGAATTCGCTCCGCCTGCACGCGGCTTGTGTTCCGCCCCGAACTTCGTCCGCCTGTCTGCTACAGCAGCCGTCACCGAGTCAAGGGAGGGCTCACGATCTGCCAACGCCTGCGCCGGGAGAGACTCCACCTCCGGCAGACCTCCGGGAAGATGCAGCAGCGTCTTCCCCTCGATCACCACCGTGCTCAACTGCCGCGCCGCCACCAGAGCATGCAGCACCTCGCGCACGCGCGACCTCGCCGTCAGCGTTGAAAGAAACGTGGCAATCTCCTCCTCAGTGGCCGCAAAGACCTGGGTCAAATACAGCGACACCAGAGCAGACAGCGCGCTCGGCTGGCCGCTATTGGCTCCGGTCTTGATGGCCTTAGTGAATCTCCGGGTGGTCAGCTCCCAGCGCGTGGCGCCGTCTCCCTTGGCCTCCGGCCTCTGCGCCGGCAGCGGAATCACCCGAAGCTGCGACCAAAGTTCTCCCAGCGCGCGCACCACCGCGCTCTCCGTGACCTCGCGGCCCAACTCTTGCGCCAGCTCCGCAGCCGTCATGGCCCCTGCCCGGGTAAGAGCTTCAAAGACTCGCAACCCCAACGTCGAAACCCGCACCGCTCCCGAGGTGGAGGGAGGGTGCTTCCAGGCTTTGTCTCCGCGCATGGTGAAGACGTAGCTGAAGATCCGCGCACTCACGATAAAGTCCGGCGTCTCCCCGGGCACTCCCAGCAGATTCAGCGGCAGCGCCAGACCTTCAGCGGCCAAGCGCGCCGTCAATCCCCGCGCCACCTCGCTCTCCTCCGGCGTGGGGTTGGCGCGGGCAGCACCCAGCGTAGCCTCCACCAGTGACGGCGCAGGAGCCGGAAGCTGCTGCCCTCGCGGGGCAAACAGGACCAGACCGAAATCGTTGATCCACTCCCGCGCCGCCTCCAGGGTCAGCAGAGCCTCGCCCCGCTCCACCCCATCGGGAAAAGCACTCGCCGGTGCCGCCGCGGTCTGCTTCCATGCCAGCGCGCGTGCAGCCTCAAGCTGCGCCTGGTTTAGCTCCACTGTTGAACTCAATCTCGCCCCTATCCGCGCTTTGCTGTGCCGGCTCTGCACAAGCGCATCGCTCTGCCCACAGAGGTATGCAGAACGTCGTCTTGAACTTCTTGAACTTCGCCGCCACGGTCACTCAATCCGCCGGGTAGAGCTCGGCATTGCTTGAAACGCTCTGCGTGCGTTGCGCTGCAGAGCTCGCCATCCGGCCCGGGCAAAGCTACCTTCTCGGCTAAATCCGCTGAAACGCCCTTTGGATGTCTCTTAGAGAATACCGCAATGCGATCGGTCTGCCGTGCGGACAACTCATCGGATGCTGCGTCTTGCCCAGCTCTCGCAGCAGCCAGTCCATCTTGGCCGGCTGCAGCGGCATATTCACCTTGATCGCCGCATGGCAGGCGATGGAAGCTGCGATCCGGGTGCGCCGGAGCTGCTCATTCTCCACCTGCGCAGTCTTCTCCGAGTTGCCCAGCAGCTCGTCCAGAACCCGTTCCAGCTCCTTGCCCGCCAGCCCTACCGGCGCCGCCTTCACCGCCAGCGTCCGCGGCCCAAAGGGTTCAGCCTCAAAGCCGTTGCGCTCCAACTCCTCGGCGATCGCCGCGAACATCACCATCTGCTCCGGCAATAGCTCTACGAGCACCGGCATCAACAACCGCTGGCGCTGCACAGCCTCCACCGTACGCTCGCGCAGAATCTTCTCAAACAGCACGCGCTCATGTGCAACGTGCTGATCGATGATCCACAGTCCCTCCTCGTTCACCGCCAGAATGAAGGACTCACGCAACTGCCCCAGCGGCTTCAGGGACGCCAGCGCATTCAGCGTCGGCTGCTCACCGGCAACCGCGGAATCCGCCATCGGGCGCCGCGCCTCCTCCACGGAAACAGCATCGCCATCGGTCTCGTTGTACCCCACCGCATGGCCCGTACCACCGAACCCCAGCCTGCCGCCGGAGGCCTGCGGCAGCGGCTCGATCCGGTCGAACGCCGCCACATCTTTGGCCATCTCTTCGGCGCCGCCCGCGGCTTCACTCGCGGCGATCCACTCCCTCTGAGCAGTCCATCCCTGCCCCGGACCGCTCTGCTCAACGTCAATCTCCCGATAGCCCTGCCCGGGGGCGAACACCGCCCCGTCCAATCCGGGCAACGGACTTACATCCACCATCAGCGACTCGCTGGCCGTCGGCGCCGCATGCAGCGCCCGGAAGAAGCTGGCCGCCGGTCGGGCCTGCATCAGCGCCGTGCGCACCGTGTCGCGAACAAAATCATGCACAAAACTACCCTGCCGGAACCGCACCTCGGTCTTGGCGGGATGCACATTCACATCCACCTCATGCGCCGGCATCTCCAGAAACACCAGAACCACCGGAAACGAGGTGGGCGGAAGAATATTCCGATACGCCTCGTTGAAAGCATGCAGAATCAGCTTGTCGCGAATCAGCCTTCCGTTCACAAACACATACATCGAGTTCCGATTCAGCTTCTGCAACTCCGGCTTGCTCACAAATCCGCTCAGCCGCAGCTCTCCCGGCTGCGGCGGCTCATAATCCTCTGCCTGCCTCCACGGCGGGGGTGCGGGCAGCCCGGCCCGCGCAAAGGAGATCTCCGCCGCAACCGGAATCAGACGATCGAAGGTCTCTCGCCCAAAGATCTGGTACAGCCGCTCCCCCACGTTGGCCACGGCCGGGGCCACCAGCAGCGCCTGAGTGGCAGAATGCAACTCAAAGTGCCGCTCCGGATAGGCCAGCGCATAGTGCGTCACCAGCGCCGCCGCATGCCCCAACTCCGTCTGCTCCGCACGTAGAAACTTTCTTCGCGCCGGCGTATTGAAGAACAGATCCCGGACCGTAATCGTCGTGCCCACCGGCAATCCGGCGTCTTCCACCCGCAGCAGATCTCCCCCGGCAATCTCTACAACCGTGCCCATCTCCTCCTCGGCCGCACGCGTCTCCAGCCGCACCCGCGCCACGCTGGCAATCGAGGGCAACGCCTCCCCGCGAAACCCCAGGGTGGCAATCTGCAACAGATCGTCGCTGCTGCGCAACTTGGACGTGGCATGCCGCTCAAAGGCCAGCAGCGCATCGTCGCGCCCCATGCCGTGGCCATTGTCCACCATTCGGATCAGCTTCCGCCCGCCGGCCTCCACTTCGATCCGGATCCGCGCCGCACCCGCATCCAGCGCGTTCTCCAGCAACTCCTTCACCACGGACGCGGGCCGCTCCACCACCTCGCCGGCGGCAATCTGGTTGGCGACCTGATCGGAGAGAACCCGTATCCTTCCCACAACACTAGATTACGGGAAACAGAGAATCCTCCCTGCCGCGGCGTCCCGGCCAGTTGCCCTCCGGTCTGCGGACGCCGGAACAGCCGCAGCATCGACGGCGATGGCCATTTTCGTTTTGAGAAGCGCCACCGGAGCTGGGGACAGGCAGAGCGCCCGACGCGCGCGGGGATACCTCCATCGCGAGCCCAACGGAACACCGCAACGGCTCTCCTCCGGGCGAAGAAACCGCCGGCGGCGGGCCTGCGACTTGAACCTTGCGCTCCCGCGGAACGCCCCGCGGCCGCAGCGCTTCTAGAACTGACTCCGTCTGCCGAGCTGATCCCCGGATCTGTGCAGACGCATGAAGTTGGTGGCTCCCGTGCTGGTCGCCGTCCCCGCCACAATCCCCAAAATCTCATCTCGCTTCAGATAGCCGCGCTCCTCCAACATATCTTCGGCCATGGCTACCAGCGTATCCGTGCTGGTAAAGCGCTCGCAGTGGATCCCCACCGTGCCCCAAAGCAGCATGGCGCGATGCACCACCGATTCAAACGGACTGAGCGCGTAGATGGGAGCGTCCGGCCTGTACTTGGAAAGCAGACGAGCCGTATTCCCGCTCTCCGTGAAGATCGCAATGGCCGCCAGATCCACATCCAGCGCCGAGTGCGCCATACATTCGCAGATGGTCTCGGCCACCGTCAGCGACCGGCCCCTGCTCGCGTTCATCTCCCTCGGCACCGGCCTTTGACCCAGCAGATTCATCTGCTTCTCGGTCTCCACGATGATCTTGCTCATCATCGCCACCGACTCCGCCGGATACTTGCCCGCCGCGCTCTCGGCGGAAAGCATCACCGCATCGCTGCCATCATAGATCGCGTTGGCCACATCGCTTACCTCCGCGCGGGTCGGCCGGGGGTTTTCAATCATCGACTCCAGCATCTGCGTTGCGGTGATCACCGGCTTCCGGAACTCTGTCGCGCGGCGGATCATGTGCTTCTGGATCGCCGGCACCTTTTCCGGCGGAACCTCCACACCCAGGTCTCCGCGCGCCACCATGATCCCTTCGGATACCTCCAGAATGCTGTCCAGATGATCCAACGCCTGGGGTTTCTCCAGCTTCGCAATCACCCAAGCATCCGAGCCCATCTCCTTGATCCGCCGCTTGACGTGCTGCACATCCTCGGCAGTCTGCACAAACGACACTGCAATCGCATCTGCACCGGCCCGGATACAAAACTCCAGATCGATCTCGTCCTTCTCCGTGAGTGACGGAACTTTCACCGATACTCCGGGAAGATTGATGCCCTTGTTCTCACCCAGCATTCCACCGTTGATGATCTCGGCAATCACATCACCGCCATCAATCTCCGCCACTCGCAACTCGATCAAGCCATCGGAGAGCAGAATCTGGTCGCCCCGCTTCAGATTCTCCGCCAGCGTCGGAAAGACAGTGCTGACCCGTTCGCTGGTTCCCTCCACCGCCTCAGGGGTAATCGTCAGCCTCTTGCCGGCCTCCAACAGCACCGGCCGGTGGTCCACCAGCTTGCCGGTGCGGATCTTTGGCCCCTGCAAATCCGCAAGAATGCAGATGGGCTTGCGCTCTTCCCGCGCCACCTTTCGCACCATCGCAATCAGCTCCGCCTTCTGCTCATGCGAGCCATGCGAAAAGTTCAGCCTCGCAACATCCAGCCCCGCGCGGACCAACTCGCGAAACTTCGCCTCAGAGCTCGAGGACGGCCCCAGAGTCGCCACAATCTTTGCCCGCCGACAACCACTCTCAAAACCATTCGCCGCTTGTTCCATGTCCTTCTTCACCCTTCCAGATTCGTCCCAAAACTCGCTCGACGATCACTCCTCATCATCAGTCTGTCATTCTACCTGTGCGGCGCCGAGACAACCCCGGCAACTTCCACAACAGCTCGGAGAGCTTCGGATCTCGCCGGCCCGGCCCCTGCGCAGCGCGCTGAGCATTGAACTCAGCCCCAATCAACACGCTTAGAGCAATGATGAAGAGCCAGAACAGCAGCGCTATGGCTGCTCCCAGTGACCCATACACTCGGGAGTAATTGGCGAAGCGCGTCACATAGAACCCAAACAGCAGGGTGGTCACCAGCCACGCCGCCGTGGCCACCGCAGCTCCCGGCAGACTCGCACGCCAACTCCAGTCCTTTCTTAGCATTACCCAGGGCTCACGCAGCAGAGGCTCCAGGTGCTCCCGCATCTGCCGGGTCAGGTCCGTCCCTAAGTGGTAGATCACCGCGATGATCCCCACACTGCCCATGAAGGCCACCGTCCAGCGCAACAGCACGGTGGCGACCAGAGCCGGCGTCCGCAGCATCGGCGTCACTTCTCCGGTCATCCCTCCGCTGATGACGTGCCCAAAGATCACCAGAGCGCTTACCGCCGCCAGCGGAACCAGAGACAGCGGCACCAGCGCCAGCGCCCGGATTCTTCGTGGCCAGAAACTGTCCCTGGTTAAGGGGAGATCATAGGCTCGCCGGAAACCCTCCATCAGGGTCGCCATCACGCTGGAAGCGCCTGCGATGCTCACCACCGCGGACCCCAGGAGAATCCGCGCGGTATGCATGTTTCGATGCGCCGGCGCGAAGTACCTCTCCAGCACGGGAAGCACATTCGAGGGCAGCACTTGGCTGAAGATCTGGGCCATCTGCTCCCGCACCGGCAACGTGTCCGGCACCAGAGCGAAGACTCCCGCCGCCACGATCAGCATGGGAAACAGCGCCACGATGGCCGAGTAAGCAGCCGCCTGCGCCACGGTCAGAACATCATGCTCCACGGCGGAGAGGATGGCGCGCCGAATGGTCCGGGCCAGAGCCATACCGCGGTCCATCCATCCGCTCCAGCGCGCGGCCCACGCCCTCCTGCGCTGGTTCGCTCCGCTTCCACCGCCGGCCGGCTCTTCCGCTCGCGCTTCATGGCCATATCCTGCCACTTTTATGGCTTCCACTTCTTCAAAAATTCAGTCACCGACGAAGGTTCCATGTTCCTCATATCGGCGAACTCGTTGGTCTGCGCGTACAGCACATGTCCGTATCCATCCAGCACCGCCAGCGCCGGAACCCCCGTGACAGGAACACCATAGCGATGGGCAATGCCCAGATTCGCATCCATGTTCCCTATGTTGACATCCACCAGAACGAAGTATCTCTTGAGCAGCTCGGCGTTGGGACTCTCATGAAAGTAGATATTCAGCACCTGGCAATCACCGCACCAGTCTCCGCCGAAGTCCAGGATCACCCTCTTGTGCGTACGCCGCGCCTCCAGCAGCGCCCTGTGAATCTGCTCTGGAGCATCACTCACCGCCGGATAGATATGCGCTCCGGCCGAGGCCAGCATCTGCGGATTCGCTTTGGCCGACACAGGCATCAATCCGGTCAGCATGCAGCCGCCCACCAGCAAACTCTTCCATCCGCTACCCTTCATAGCCGCCCCCTCGGAAAACTCTTGCCAGATACCACCTGCGTATCCTTTCCCTCGTCTTTCTATATCATCCCGCACACCGTTCCGGCATCCAAAAGTGTCTGGAAGAAATTCAACTCAAGCAACGGGCCATCGCGCTGCGCCTGGGCAAAGCCTTTTTTCGTGAAAGCGTATCCGGATGTCCCGGCCTTTGGAGGCGCTTTCCCCTGTGAAATCGCCACAGCGAGCCCTCATCTGCTCCCTCGACTCCCTCGACAGCAGCGAGCGCCGGCACCCAGCATCTCGTTCTTTGCAAGCTCGGCCGACAGGTCCACGACCGGACCGGCTAGCTCGGCTGAGGAGACGGTTCACTCTCCACCTTCGCGCAGATCTTCCAGCACGCTGCCGTCCTCCAGCGTCGTCATATCTCCCTTCACGGTTCCCGTCGCAGCCAGTTCCCGCAGCAGCCGGCGCATGATCTTTCCCGAACGCGTCTTGGGCAAACGCCTTACAAAACGCAGGTCGTCCGGCCGGGCCAGGGGACCAATCTCCTTGCTCACCCACCGGCGTAGCTCCTCCTTCATCTGCGGCCGGGGCGCAACACTCTCCTTGAGCGTCACAAACGCTGCCACAGCCTGGCCCTTCAGCTCATCGGGTCGGCCTACCACTGCCGCCTCCGCCACGCCGGGGTGGCCCACCAGCGCGGATTCAATCTCGGCCGTCCCCAACCGATGTCCGTTCACGTTGATCACATCATCCACCCGGCCCATCAGCCAGTAGTATCCATCCTCATCGCAACGGGCTCCATCGCCAGTGACGTAGACTCCCGGCCCCTGGGGGAAGTAGGTCTTCTCGTACAACTCCGCATTCTTCCAGATGGTGCGCGCCATCGACGGCCAGGGGCGCCTGATCGTCAGCAGCCCGCCCTGGTTGGGCCCCAGCGGAGCCCCCTGCGGGGACACAATCTCAGGAACCACTCCAAAAAACGGCCGTGTAGCCGAGCCCGGCTTGGTCGTTATTGCTCCCGGTAGCGGGGCAATCATGATCGCGCCCGTCTCCGTCTGCCACCAGGTGTCCACGATCGGGCACCGTCCCTGGCCAATATGGCGGTGGTACCAGATCCAGGCCTCCGGATTGATTGGCTCACCAACCGTGCCCAGCAGCCGCAGACTTGACAGATCGTGCCTGTGAACCCACTCGCTTCCCCACTGGATGAACGCCCGGATCGTGGTGGGCGCGGTATAGAAAACGGTCACTTTATGGGCATCCACAATCCTCCAATAGCGGTCCCTTTCCGGCCATGTCGGGGCGCCCTCATAAAGCAGCACCGTCGCTCCGGTCAGCAGCGGCCCGTACAGCGCGTAGCTGTGCCCGGTCACCCATGCGATATCCGCCGTGCACCAGGAAACATCCTCCTCTCGCAGATCGAAGATATACTTGGTCGAAAGATAGGTTTGAACTGCATACCCCCCCGACGTATGCACCAGCCCCTTCGGCTTGCCGGTCGTGCCGCTGGTGTACAGGATGAACAGCGGATCCTCGGCATCCATCCACTCCGGGGGACACGCGGCGGAAGCTGCGGCCATCGCCTCATGCCACCCCAGATCGCGGCCTGCTTTCATCGCTACCGGAAACCCAGGCGCTCTCTGGTACACCACCACACTGCGCACATCCGGGCACCTCTCCAGCGCCTCGTCCACCATCCCCTTCAGCCCAACCTTGTTTCCTCGCCGATAGCTGACATCCTGGGTCACAACAACTGCGCAATCGCCATCCCTCACCCGCTCCCCGATCGCCTGCGGCCCGAATCCTGCAAAGATCACCAGATGCACCGCACCTAATCGTGCGCAGGCCAGCACGGCGATCGCCAGCTCAGGGCTCATCCCCATGTACACGGCTACGCGATCGCCCTTCTTCACTCCCAGAGACTTTAGTACATTGGCGAACCTCTGCACCTGCTCCAACAGCTCACCGTAGGTCAGGCGGCGCACCTCGGCCGAGCCGTCTTCCACGCAAGGCTCGCCCTCCCAGATCAACGCAATCTTGTCTCTTCGCAACCCTCGCACGTGCCGATCCAGGCAGTTATAAGCAAGATTCAGCTTTCCACCCACAAACCAGCGCGCATGCAGCGCGTCTTCATCCAGTACCCGCTCCCACCGCTTGAACCACTCCAACTCTTCTGCCGCCTCTGCCCAGAACTCCTCCGGGTTCTCGATGCTGCGCGCGTACATCCGCTCGTACTCCGCCAGACTCTTCAGCCGAGCCTGCGCGGAAAAGGCTGCGGGTGGCGGAAACATCCGGCCCTCATGCAGGTGGATCTCGAAGAGATCGTCCTGCGCCGGCAATTTGACGTTCTTTCCAGGATTCTGCGTCATGGTCTCCATACTAATGAATGCGAACGCACGCGAAAGAACGCAAGAGCGGGAATAGAAACTCTCCCTCCTGAGCCGTCATGACAAGACCTCGCCGTGAACTCCTTGAACAGAGGAGCCGGCCGAACGAACTGACCCTGGAACTCGCGGCAAATCGGCCGCTTCACGCCTTGCCGCGCAGATCTATAAGATGGGATCAAACGCGCTTGGATGAGAATTCGAATTGGGGAGCAGGTCGGCCCTCTTACTTGCCCGCCCGCCGCAGAGCTACCTGGGTTAGATTCCCTTGATCGCTCCACCCGGTCAGACGATAGGCGATGATCATCGCCGGCGCCAGATAGGCAAACGAGCCGATCACCCACATGACCACGGCTCCCATCACCTGGTCCTGAAGCACCGGAATGTGAAAGGGGTTGAGGTTGTCCACATAGTAGCTGTAGACCGGCCGATCACAGAAGGCGAGGAACGCCGAGAGCATGGTCATCACCACATCCCCCATCGCCAGAAAAATCAGCATCCCCCAGTCGTCAGGCCGCTCTTTGGCCGGCCAGGGCCGAAAGATGTACCACCAGAACATCAGCGAGGTGAACAAGAAGCACAGGTGCTCCGCGTCATGCGCCGGCTCGTTTTCCAGGGCAAAGTTGTACGCAGCCGGAACATGCCAGGCCAGATATGCCACATTCATCGCCAGCCACGCCACGACGGGCGTCACCAGCCACTGCAACACCCGGCGCAGCGCGCGGATCCGCACCAGGGGAGCCACCACCCAGCGCACCACCGGCCCGGGGAGCCCACGCAGCATGGGCACAACAGGAAGCCCGTAAAGCAGGAGCATGGGAATAGCCGACATCAACAGAAGATGCTCGACCATGTGCATGGTCAACAAAGCGTCGGCGAAGCCGTCCATCGGCGAGCCCACCACCGTCCACAGCAGGGCCAGGCCGGAGAGAAACGAAGCTAGCCGCTCGACGGTAAACTGCTCCCGGCGCGTCCTGCGCAGCTCCAGCCAGCCACGCAGGTAGATCAACGCCGCCAGAAAGACGGAGACTGTGAGCCCTACCGGCAACCGCCACTCCACGAAGATTTCATGAACGGCGTCTGACATAAAAGACTACCTCTGCTGACCTGCCTTTTCGGGAGCAGCAGCCGCGGAATCGGCGCTTCCCGCAGTCTGCTCCATCCGGCTTTCGCGTAGCAGCTCCCTTGAGGCATTCATGGCCGGCTGCAGGTCATGGCCGCGCAAGGTCATCAGGAAGCTCACCAAAGCCTTGGTCTCCGCCGGATTCAGCGCGTTGCCGTAGGCCGGCATGTTTCCACCACCCTGCAGCACCTGACGAACAATCTGGTCTTCGGTCATTTGCGAGGCCACCGCGTCCAGTTTCGGGCCGCGCATTCCTCCCTCGCCGTTCAGGGAGTGGCAGTCCCGGCATTGCTTGTCCTGAAGCACCATCGCCCCCTCGCGCTCCAGCGGAGAGCGATTGTGCATATACTTCACCGGCACGGCATCGCCTGACCACGCATCCATCACAGGACTCCAAGGCGTATAGGTTCCCAGGCGGGTAAAGATCCCCAGCGTGACGGCGATGACCGATACCGACAGAACAGCCACTGGCCGGCGTGCCCAGTGCCGCTCTCCTTCCCCCGCCAGCAGCGGAAGCAGAAGCATGCCGGTAATGGCCAGCACAGGAACCACCAGCAGCACCGGCGTCTCCAGCGAGGGCGGAAGGAAGGCCAGCACAGCGTAGATCCACAGAAACGCAAAGTCCGGGTGAGGGGCCGTCTGTATGATGGTCGGGTCCGGTTGTCCGCTGGGGCCAAACGGTCCAAGGAAGAACGCGCAGGCCATCACCGCAAAGATGATCGCAGCGGCAAACACTGCATCTTTCCAGGCTGCGTCCGGCACAAACGGCAAACCCGTTCTCAGGGTCAGTTCATGGTACTCACGCTCATAGGTCGATCTGCGCACCAGGCGGCCCGGCATCGGCCAGTCGCTCACACCGTGCTTGAGCACCATCAGGACATGCACCGCCACTCCGGCCAGCAAGAGCCCTGGAATCACAAAGACGTGCAGGGTAAAGAACCGGGACAAAGTCGCGCCGCCGATGATCGGTCCACCGAGCATCAGATGAACCAGATCCGCGCCCACGAAAGGCACGCGGCTGGCGATGGAAGCGCCGATGCCCAGCCCCCAGTAGGCATCCTGATCGAACCGCATCACCTGCCCCGTAAATGCCATGCCCAGGGTCAGGAGCAAAAGAACCACGCCCACCATCCAGGTCAGTTCACGAGGAAACTTGAAGGATCCAAACAGAAATACCTGCACCAGATGCAGGAGCACAATGGCGATCATGAAGTCTGATCCCCAACCGTGCAGCGCGCGAAGATACCATCCCAGCGCCACGTTGTGGTTCAGAAAGTTCAAGCTGGTCCAGGCTTCATTGGCCGAAGGGCTGTAGACCAGCGCCAGCAAAATGCCGGTGACCACCTGCAGCATCAAAAGCACCGTAGCCGCACTTCCAAAGACATACCACCAACTGGCGTTATTGGAGGGCGTAGGATGTTCAGCGGCCTGCTTGAGCGGCTGGATGAAACCGAGACGATGCTCGAGCCACTTGGAAATCTTCAACCCTGCCATGTCGTTGACCTCATGGTTGCATCCGGCATGCCGGCGTTGGCAGCCTCCGCCGGTTCGGCTGCTTCAATCTGCACCAGCGGCTTCTCTCGGCATGAAGCCTCGGTGGACAGAGTGGGTAAATTGCCGGCATGAATCAACAGGCTGTCGCCTGCGATCTTGAACTTGTATTCGAACAAACCGCGCTCCGGCGGTCCGGAGGCCCTGCTGCCATCCTCGTAGTACGCTCCACCATGACAGGGGCAAAGAAATAATCTGGACTCCGAAAACCAACGCACCGGACATCCCAGGTGCGCGCAGTTGATGGCGAAGACCTGGAACGACTTCTCCGAGATCCGGCGTACCCAGCACGAGGTCTTGCCCGTCTCCCCATCGTTGAAGGCCGCCATCGGGCTGCGAAAGTCCGCCAGCCGCGTCTGGCCCACGGGAAAATCGCTCAGGCTACCCAGATTCACCCAGGCGCCGATGTCGGAACGCTTCTTTGCCGCCGGCCCCAGCAGGTATCCCACCAGCGGCACGGCGAGAACCGCCCCCACCATGGCATTCAGCCCAACGGCCAGCTTGAACAAGAACACCCTCCGGGTGTGCGCTGCAGCCTTCTCTTCCGGCGACAGGGTGTCCACCTTGGACATTCCCGGGTACTTCAGTAGTTCGCTCATCTATCTCTCTCCATCTCTGGTTCTCGATCTTTGGACGAACTGCATATTCTTGACCGAGGATCTGACGGCATCTCTTCGGATGCATCGAAGTTCAGGCTAGGGGTGCGAGTAGAACTGACCTGGCGCCGCTACCCGGTGCGAGGCCAACCAGGCAACAATGTCGGTGACCTCTTGATCGGTCATACTGCGAGCGCCTGTTCCTTGCAGGTCTGATCGCCAATCCGGCATCCCCTCCTGAGGCTGGCCGGCGAGGATCAGGCTGCGCAGCCCCTGGTCGCTGATCAGCGCCAGGTAGGAGGGGTCGACGATGGACCCGGTATGCAGCTTTGCATTGACGACGCCTTGGCCCTCGACCCCATGGCAACTGGCGCAGAAGGTCCCGTAAGCCTTTTGTCCCGCACTCGGATCGCCGGCGGTGCTGCCGGCATAGGGAGGAGCCGTTTGCCCGCCCAGCGCGTTGGATCTCCCCCAGGCAGACTCAACTCCCTGCGCCAGAATTGCCACCTGCTGATCGGTCAACATCCCTCCCTGGCTCTTGGCAAAGGCGGGCATCAGCGTTCCCGGAACGCCGTTGGCGGTAATCTTCTGAATGTTGACGGTGCCCGCAATGGCCAGATACACAGGGTTATTGAGTGAGATAGCATCTCCGTAATCTCCACGGACACCGTGGCACGCGGCACAGTTCTGCCGGTAGAGGAGACGAAAGTCAGTTACCTTGTCCGGCCGCGTCACGGCCGCTCCCGGCCGGCCCGGCGCGTCACGGCAGCCCCCACAGCAGAGCCCAACTGCCAGCGCGGCCACGGAAAGACTTAACCAACGAAGATTCATCGCGAAGTGCCCTCACCATCCGTATCGGCCTCTTCATCATGCAACCGATCATGGATGTCGCTATGGATACCGGCTCGTATCGAAAATGGAAGCGCCTGGAACTGCGGAGTTCTCACCTTGGTCTGCAGATTGACCACAAAACCGCAGACCAGTCCGAAGGCGATTTGCGAGGCGATATACCAGAACCAGTCGATTCGCTGATTCAGAATGGGGCTGACGACGTCAATCGCCGAGTGTAGGATTCCGGTCAGCAACAGCGGAGCCATGATGCCCGCAGTCACAATCGGATACCTGGGAAACATCGGCAGCATGGCTCCATAGAGCAGCCCGACCAGCAGAGAGGTGACGCCGTGAATCGCCAGCGCGGCCAACAGGCCGCGCAGATGAAATTCGCTGAGAAAGGCGTTGCTGGCTCCAATCCAACTGACAAACCCTCCCGCGGCCAGCAGATTCATGGCATACCAGATGCTGTGGTACTTGACCCAACCGTAGACGGCCGCCGGCACGGCCATGGCGGCTCCGCCGACCAGCCCGCCTCGGATGCCTGTGGTGATGCGGAAGGTCTCCACCGGGAGAATCTTGCGCGAGGTGACATCCTCCGGCAGCTTCAGCGCCAGCCTCCGAGAGGTGACCACCGGCACCGGCTCGTCATGCACCTCAACGGGCTGATGGGCTTCTTCAGGAAGCACCTGCCGAAACCAGCCCACGCTGGCTAGAGATGCAAGCAGCACGCCCAGGATGCTCACCACGACACTGGTAACCATGCCCGTCAGCAGTAGCGCGACTCCCAGAGCCAGCACAACCGGCCATGCGGTTGGCGAGGGGAGATGCAGACCGTGTTCTTGGTTGGGATGACTCACCGGAAACTCCACTTCTTTTGAACTCCTCGGGCTTCCATATCGCCTTGGCTTCTCCAGGCGGCCCGTGCAGGGAAACAGCGTTGCAGTTCCTTTTCCTTTTGAATCGTGTTACCTGCCAAGCACATACACCACAAGAAAGACGACAACCCACACGGCATCGACAAAGTGCCAGTAAAGGGACAAAACCTCAAGTTTCTCGGAGTGATGATGGTGCATCTGCCCCCGCAGGGAAAACCAAAGCGCCAGAGAGAGCATCAGCAAGCCGACCACGACGTGCGAGGCGTGCAGGCCGACCAGGGAGTAGAACGTGGTTCCAAACAGGTTGGTGCTGATGGTGAGGCCATGGTTATAGATCAGGTCATACCATTCGTGCGCCGTGCCCGCAAGAAAGATCCCTCCCAGCAAGACGGTTGCCGCCAGCCATAGGGAGCAAAGCCGCTGTTGGCCACGCCGCAAGGCGGAGACGGCCGCATGCACCGTAAGGCTGCTGGACAACAGGCAGATCGAGGTGAAGATCGGCAGCGACAGAACGTCCTTGGGGGTTGGCCCGTTCAGACTCTTCCCGATGTAGAAGATATAAGCGACGATAAAGATGATAAAGATCGACGCTTCGGCAAGGATCAGGCAGACCATGCCCACAATCCCACGGGCTGGAGGATTCCAGGCCACATCCGCGCCGCTCGGCACCACTGCAACGTCACTCACGCGCTCTCCTCCTTCTGCTTCGCCCGCTGTCGATGGCTTGGCCCTATCTCGTAATCGCCGTCCGGATCGTCAGGATGCTTCAGATCCCAGAGCGGTCTGCGGCTGGAGACCTCTGGAGTCTCGGCAAAATTGTAGGAGGGCGGAGGCGACGAGGTTGCCCACTCCAGCGTCCAGGCATCCCAAGGATCGGGCCCGGCCACAGGCCCTTTGAAGTAAGACCAGATCATGTTGTACACGAACAGCAGCGTGGCCACAGCTTGAACTACTGCACCACTGGAGACGATCATGTTCCAGATCATCCAGCCGCGATCCGCTTCATAGGTATAGATGCGGCGTGGCATGCCCAGCAATCCGGGGACATGCATGAAGTCGAAGGTGAGGTGGAAGCCGATCAGGAAGAGCCAGAAGTGCCACTTTCCCAGCTTCTCGCTCAGCATCCGCCCCGTCATCTTCGGGTACCAGTAGTAAAACGCTGAAAACAGCATAAAAAGAATGGCTCCCACCAGAACGTAGTGGAAGTGGGCTACCACAAAGTAGGAGTTGCCGAGCTGCCAGTCAAAGGGAGCCACCGACAACATAATGCCGGTAAGTCCGGCAACCAGAAACTGGAAGAGAAAGGCGATGGCGAACATCATGGATGAGGTGAACTGAATCTTGCCGCCCCACAGCGTGGCCAGCCAGTTGAAGATCTTGATTCCAGTAGGCACGGAGATCGCCATGGTCGCCAGGACAAAGAAGGTGTTTTCCGCGGCGCCCAAGCCCACGGTGAACATGTGATGCGCCCAGACGCTCAGGCTCACAAAACCGATGCCTACTGAGGCCGCCACCATGGCCGGATAGCCGAAGATCGCCTTGCGGGAAAAGACCGGGATGATCTCATTGGCAAAAGCAAAGGCCGGCAGGACGAGAATATAGACTTCCGGATGTCCGAAGATCCAGAAGAAGTGCATCCAGAGCACCGCTGATCCGCCCGCTTGGGTGTCGAAGAAGTGAGACCCCAGGTAACGGTCCAGCATCAACATGATCTGGGCAGCCGTCAGCGGACCGACGGCGACAAAAGTCAGCCCGGAGGTGACCAGGTACAACCACGGAAGCAAGGGCAGCCGGCTCATCTTCATCCCCGGGCAGCGCATGCTGATGATGGTGGCCACGATGTTCAGCGCCGTGCCGATCGTTCCGATTCCGGTCAGCAGCAGAGATAGCGTCCAGTAATCCGTGCTGTGCCCGAGGGAGAAGACCTTGGCGGTCAAAGGCGCATAAGCGAACCAGCCGACATCTGGCGCGCTTCCGGCGCCATATAATCCGCTGCCGCCGATGTAGCTGTAGTAAAGCAGGATTCCGCCAAAGGCGGAGATCCAAAAGCTGAACGCATTGAGCCTGGGAAACGCCATATCCCGGGCCCCGATCATCAGAGGAATAAGATAGTTGCCAAAGCCAAACAGGATGGGCATGCCGACGAAGAAGACCATCGTGGTCCCATGCATCGTAAACAACCCGTTGAAGACCTCCGGCGAAACAAAGGAGTTGTTCGGCACTGCCAACTGGATTCGCATCAATAAGGCTTCAAATCCTGCCACCACCAGGAAAAAAAGCGCATAGCCGATGTACATCATCCCAATCTTCTTGTGATCGACCGTGGTCACCCACTCATGGAGCACCTCTAACCACAGCCTGGGCCGCATGTCCGCCCCAGTCTCCTCAGGAGCATTCGCCTGGTTGAACGGAATCTGTGTCGCCATCGTATTCCCCTCCTGAACCGGCCCTAAAAGCGTGGCTCCCTATTTGAGTGAGGTGAGGTAAGCCGTGACCGCATCCAGATCATGGCTATTCAGATGCATCGGCGGCATCAGCGCCCCGGGCTTGAAGTTGGCAGGATCCTGGATGAATCTTCGCAAGTTCGCCGGATTGTTGGCCACCGATCCCGATGCGATCGTGTCCCGGCTACCCACGTGAGTCAGGTTGGGCCCGAATCTTCCCGTCGCCACCGTCCCATTAATGGTGTGGCAACTGATGCAGGCAGTGTGCATGAAAACCTTCCGCCCTTCCGCCACAGCCGGATCATCCACCGCCGGCCGCTGCTGGCTTGCCACCCAGGCAGAAAACTGCTGAGGCGTATCGGCATAGACGCGGATCAGCATCTTGGCGTGTTGCACACCGCAGTACTGAGCGCATTGTCCCAGATATAATCCCGGCTTCTGGGGGTCAATCCACATCGTATTGACTTTATTGGGGATAAGATCCATCTTTCCAGCCAGACGGGGTACCCAGAAGCTGTGATCCACATCCGCCGAGGACATCGTCAGGTAGGTTGGCAGGGGATGTTTCGGGTCGCTGATGGGAACGTGCAGCTCGTTGGCGGTCACAATCCCCAGGGTCGGATAGCGGTACTCCCACCAGAACTGATGAGCAACCACCGTAACACTCAGGGAATCTTTGGGCCGCGGTGCATGTTCGGTGGTATAGATCACTCGTGTGGTCGCCAGAAACAGCATGACCACAATCAGGATCGGGATGACGGTCCACGAGAGCTCGATCTGATTGCTTCCGTAGATCTGAGGCGGCTCCTGATCGGCATCCGAAGCGTCCTTGCGCATGCGATAGCGCACCAGAACGTAGATCAGGGTGCCGGTAACACCCAAAAAGATAGCCCCTGTGATGCTCAGCACCAGGATGGACAGGCTGAAGATCGAGTGCGCCGGCGTTCCGGCGGGAGCAAAGATATTGGTTGGATCAGCGCCGGGACCCGACAACATGATCGCTGCACTCCCGCGCCACCCTTGACTCAGAAACATTTGCCTCCGCTCGAAGCTGATGCTTGGCTGGAATCTCGAAGACTCTGCGGCACAGAGCCCGATAGAAACCGATCGGTACACAATCCGTGGCGAAGATCTGTGCGATGCGACACAATACTGCCTCTTTTGGTATACCTCAGCCGGGCGCAGAAGTAAAACATGAAGAAAGCCCGGATCTCTGCATAGGATTTCCTTTTTCCCTCGCTCATGCTCACGAAGCCATGGAATGTACCGAAAGGAACAGATGCCGCCAGGCAGCGAGCCAGCACGAACCAGCCACGAACAGTAACCCAAGACAGCAATCCAAGTCAGCAATCCTAAGGATGGAATCCAGGTCTTCCGTGACTTGCCGGCGAAGACGGAATGATGCCGCCCGCCGGCTCGCACCTTCGCATGACGGTGATGAGGCGACCTTCCCCGCTTCTTCCACGAGCACAGCGGGACGCCGCCCGCCGTGACGGACAGAGGTCAGTTTGGGCAAGATGCGGCGGCAAGATGCGGCGAGGAGATACGGCGAAGTGAGCGCAAGAATCAAGGGCATTCTTGATGGATTGCTTACGCCTTCTTAATGGGGGGTGCCCGTAGGCTGGACGCAGAACGAAGGAGGTGAGTGCATGAGGATTCGCGTTCTGTTGGGTGCAGCGTTGATCTGCCTGATGGGCATGACGTCGTGGGGGCAGCAGCTAACCACAGCTTCCGTTACGGAGAACCAGGGAACGGCTGCGCCCCAGACATCGCCATCCGCGCCGGCTGCGGCTCCTGCTTCCGCGGCTCCGGCTTCCGCTCCCGCTCCGGCAGCTCCCGCAGCGCCGGCGCCGCTGCCCACCCCTTCGCTGACCGGGCCGTTG
>JAJYZE010000164.1 GCA_021800195.1 Acidobacteriota bacterium | reverse complement strand
GCGTCGGCGCATCCTGAAGCTGTAGGCTGGAATGGGCGTTTTCACGTGGAAAAGCCGTCTCAATGGGCCGCAGCGCCGGCCCAAAGCCGGCACAGACGATACTTCAGCAGGCACACAGCCTCTCCAAGGCCTGCGGCTGAAGAACCTTAAGAACCACTCCATGCGTTTCAATGATCTTCTCCTTGCGCAGGCGGCCCAGGGTTCGGGTGATGGTCTCCCGGGTGGTCGCCGTCATCGACGCCAGATCTTCGTGAGTCATCGACATTGTGATGAACGGGTTCGAGCGGCTTTTCGCATCTTGAGCCCAGTCCAGGATGAGACGGGCGACTCGGCCGGCCGGAGAGGATGGCAGAGAGATCAGTCTCGCCTCATCAAAAGCGGCCCGATAGTCCTCCGCCAGAACATTGGCTGCGGCAAGGCTCGCATCCCCAAAGTTCTGCAACATCGTCATCAGGTGCCTGGTGGGCAGTACCAGCACACTGCATGGCTCCATAGCTTCCGCTGTCACCTCATAGTCGCTTTGCGTCAGCGCCGCACTCATGCCAAGCACATCGCCGGCCTGCGCGATGCGGAGGATCATCACACGTCCCCCTCTGGATGTCGCTGAGACCTTCACCTTGCCCGAGCAGACAAGAAAGATGGCGTTGCTGCAATCACCCTCGCGGAAGAGACTCGCCCCGCGTACATAATCAGTCTTGACCGAGTTTGACTGGAGAAACGCGCGGGACTGAGGTCCGAACTTGCAGAACGCACCCTTTCCAGCTTGGGAGCAGCTAAGGCACTTGGACATGAAACCCTCCGTTGGGCAGTTCAGCTTGCGTTCTGCTGAATGCTGCGCTTGCCTTTTGAATAGCAATCATCTTGCCAAAGCTCTTCCCTTGTGATTTCAATTACATACTTCCGTGCGATCCGACTCGCCGCTCCGCATGCTGCGCGTGGACACCCAGCCACTGCGCCATTTCACCCAGATGCCGTTCCACCCACCGGCATGGATTGCCTTCCGGCCGCCCCCTCCCCGGTCTGCAAGGCTCACGGTAGCCAACCCGTTCAGAGCCTTATACGATTTATGTGATGGCCATCACCCGATCGATACCGGCAGCGCTGTCCGTCGTCATCATTGACGATAATCCGGGAAGTCTGGAGATGCTCTCCGCCGCCTTGGCGCACACGGAAGCAAGGGTCTATACCGCATCCAGACCTGTAGACGGCCTGGCTCTGGTCAAAAAGCACCATCCCCGCCTGGTCATCACCGATCTGGTGATGCCGGAGATGAGTGGACTGGAGGTGCTCCAGCAGGTGGTCAACTTCGACTCCTCCATCGATGTCATTCTGATGACGGCCTATTACACGACAGAGACGGCCGTCGCCGCCATCCGCCAGGGAGCTGCGGACTATCTGCAGAAGCCCGTCAAGATCGCCGTTCTGCGGGCTCGCGTCCAGGCGCTCATGGAGTCCGCCAACCGCCGTAGAAGAGTTCAGGCAGGATCCCCGTCAAGCGTCCAGGACCTCGAGTTCGAAGGTCTGCAGGCGAAGAGCGATGTAATGTGGGATCTGTTCGCGATGATTCAGCGCATAGCTCCACACTATCGTTCGGTGCTGGTTCATGGTTCCACCGGCTCGGGAAAGGATCTGGTGGCCACAGCGCTCCACAACCGCAGCCGCGTCCCCGGCAAGTTTGTGGTGCTGAACTGCTCCGCCGTTGTGGAGACGCTGTTTGAGAGCGAGTTGTTTGGACACGTCCGAGGAGCATTTACCGGAGCGGACCGGGACAAGACCGGGCTGTTTGAACTGGCCAGCGGGGGCACGCTATTCCTGGATGAGATCGGGGATATGCCCCTGCCAACCCAGGCCAAACTCCTGCGCGCAATCCAAAACCAGGAGGTCCTTCCTGTTGGCTCTCTCACTTCCCGGAAGGTGAATGTGCGAATCGTCGCGGCCACCCATCGCGATCTGCGGGCCGCCATCGCGGATGGAAAGTTTCGTGAAGACCTGTACTATCGCCTGTCAATGGTCGAACTCACCGTTCCCGCTCTCAAGGATCGTCCCGGCGATATCGAACTTCTGGCCAAACACTTCGTTCGCAAGTTCAGCGTCGAGTTCTCCCGGCCCATCGAAGGTCTTACCCAACGGGCGTTGCTGGTCCTGGAACGTTATTCATGGCCCGGCAACGTACGCGAGTTGGAGCACATCGTTGGACGCGCCTGCATGCTGGCCGAAGGCCCCATGATCGACGTGAAGGATCTGCCCGAAAACATGGTCCGAACTTCAGCCCAACCCGCCGACAACGGAGATGCCGCTCCGTCCAGACTCCAGGAGCAGGAACGGCAGTTGGTCGTGGAGGCGCTTCACGCCGCCGGTGGAAACCAGTCGGAGGCTGCCCGGCGTTTGGGAATCGGCCGCGATGCTCTACGCTACAAGATCAAGCGTTACGAGCTAAACCCCTGAAGTCCTAGTCACCTCTGCAGCGGGGGACCGCTCCGGACCCCATGACGACCCGAAGAGATCGGCTTTACCCTCGCTGCACCCTCTATCTCTTCGCCAGCAGATATGCCACGCACTCGCGCAGACGTCCAGGATGAATCGGCTTCACCAGAAACTCAGTAAACCCCGCCTCGTTCATCTGCTCCGGCATCACCTCGGGCAATGAAGCCGCAAGCGCAACCACCGGGATCTCTTCAAACCCGGGGCATTCGCGCAGCGTTCGCGCAATGGAAAAGCCATCCAGCCTGGGCATCTTCAGATCCAGAATCACCAGATCCGGCCTGAACTCCCTGGCGCATGCCACGACATGCTCGCCTTCGGCAGCCTCAATCACCTCATAGCCGGAACGCTCCAGAATCGCGCGCAGCAGATCCCGGCTGCTCAGGGCTGCATCGGCCACAAGAATCCTCGGCGCGGCAGTGGATGGCTCACACTGAGCATGATCTGGCAGTCTCGTCGGCACAAAAAGAGATTAGGGAGCGGATGCCGACGAAATTGTGATCTCAATCACACCTCATCCCAACTGTTGATAAGGCAGCGTGAAATGAAAGCGGGCTCCACGGCCCAACTCGCTCTCTACCCAGATGCGTCCCCGCTGCATCTCCACCAGTTGCTTGCAGATCGCCAGCCCCAATCCGGTGCCTTCGCGCACCCCCACCGGTGGCAGTCCTACCTGATAGAACTTATCGAAGATCCTGGTACACTCCTCCGCAGCAATGCCGATGCCGTTGTCGGCAACGGTCACCCTGACCCAATCTCCCTCAATAGCGGCATCAACGGAGACGCTCCCTCCGGGGCCGGTAAACTTGGCTCCGTTGCTCAGCAGGTTATACAGAATCTGCCGGACGCGCATCAGATCGGCAAAGACCTGCACGTTGAGATCTTCTCCCAGATGGATTTTTATGCCTCTGGACTGGGCATAAGGCCGAATGGAATCCGCCGCTTCGATTGCGATGGCCTGCAGGATCAGCGGCTCAGTGCGGAGCTGCAGTCCCCCGGCCTCGATGCGGCTCAGGTCAAGCACGTCGTTGATCAGGCCGAGCAGGTGCTCCGAATCAGCGTGAATATGGCGCAGGAATCGACGTTGCCCTTCATTCAAAGGACCTTCGCCCTCTTCTTCCAGCAGTTCGGTGAATCCGATGATCGTGTGCAGTGGGGTGCGAAGCTCATGGCTGATGCTGGCCATGAACTCGCTTTTGAGAAGATTCAGGCGCTCGGCTTCCTTCTGTCGAGCCTCCAGTTCCGTCATGTAGCTCTCCTGAAGGCTCCGCACACGCTCCTCCACGAGCTTCCTTTCTGTGACATCCCGAATCACAGCCGTTACATGCACACCCTCCTCGGTCTGGATCGGGCTCAGGCTAATCTCTACGGGAAATGTACTTCCATCCTTGCGCCGGGCGGAGAGATCCAACCCCAGCCCCATGGGCCGGGTCCGTCCGGCAGCGGCAAACTCACGGCGGTGCTTGGCATGTCCGCGGCGGTTTGCCTCCGGGACCAGAAGATCCACATTCGATCCAAACAGCTCTTCGCGGGTGTAACCGAACATCTGTTCAGCGCTGCGATTGGCCACTAGGATCCTGCCGGCAGGGTCGATCTGCAGAATCCCGTCGGGAGCGCTTTCAAAGAGATCCTGAAACCTTCGCTCAGCCAGACTCAAAGCCCCAGCTCCAGACTCCGGCTCTGGAATCGCCTTCGCTTCACCCTTTGGATCAGCTTTTTCGGTCTCATCGGCGTTCCCAGCGGAGCTCTGGGTAGAGATACAACTTGAATCAGACAAGCCTTGGCTCATGGGAGAACTCTATCTCATCAATATTATTTGAAACTCGTTTCAAGCCGGGGTTTGGTTTGGGCCTAAATCGAATCCTCAATCTTCCGTTCTTTGCCCTATCGTCAGCATGAGCCTGGCATCCCAACTGCTGAACAACCGAGCCGGGGAAGTCGTTCAGCAACCGGCTACGGCCGCCTCATGGCCCATGCAAGCTGGACAAAATCTCCGCCGTCGTGGAAACACCTCATCGCCATATCATTTGGCGCGAGCGTTGAGCTGCTCCAGAACCTGTTTGAGGGCATCGAGTTTTTCTCCGGCCGCGGCCAGCTTTCCGGCTGCGGTCAATCGCTGGTACTCGGAGAAGTCCTGGCCGGCCTCACGAATAAGGTCGTTAGTCGTCTCCTCAGGCGGCAACGCGGACGAGGTGCTCCCGGGCAACTTCGAAGAGGTCGTGGCAGCCGGCTCTGTCTCGGCCCCGCTCAACGAAGACGGCTGTCCCGCAAAGAGCGCCGCTAAAGCCGAAGAAAAGCTGGGTCCGTAGGCCAGTCGATCCTGCAGCGCCAGCACCACCAGGCGCAGCTCCGGCATGGGGCTCTCTTGCGCCTGCAGATAAATGGGTTCGGCGTAGAGCAGCGCCTTGCCGGAGGGGATCACCAGCAGGCTGCCGCGCAAAACATGCGAACCCTGCTGGTTCCACAGGGTGAGTTGGCCAGAAAGCTGCGCATTCTGGTCAATGCGGGCCTCGATCTGCTGCGGCCCATCCACCAGCCGGGTCTTGGGAAAGTCATAGACCACCCCTGTGCCGTAGTGCGCTCCATCGCACCGGCCGGCGATCCAGCCGATCAAATTATTTCTGTTGGCCGGCGTGAAGGGTAGTATCTCCACAAACTCGGCCGAGGTTTCGCCTGGGAGTTTCATCAGAACAAAGTTTGGCTGTACCGGCAGAACCGCCTGGTTTCCGTCCGCGTCCAGGCTGTTCTCCGTGGCCACCGTCCACAAGTCCTCCCGATTGAAGAAGACCTCCGGGTCGGTCATGTGATAAAGGCCATAGACCTCTGACTGTAAGTTGAATATCTCCTCGGGGTAGCGGACGTGGCGGCTGAGATCCGCTGGCATCGACGCAGCCTCCCGAAAGAGCCTGGGGAAGACGCGGCGGTAAGCACCCAGAATCGGGTCGGAGGAATCAAACACATAGAATGTTGTCGTGCCGTTATAGGCATCGATCACTGCCTTGACGCTGTTCCGGATGTAATTCACCGAGTCGCCATCCAGCGCATAGTGAGTCGACTCCGGATAGGAATCGGAGGTAGTGTAAGCGTCAATGATCCAGAACAATCTTCCCTGGTCACCCACCACCAGGTAGGGATCTCCGTCAAAGGTGAGGAAGGGAGCCAGGGCCGCAACCCGGTCCGCGATGCTGCGGCGCATCAAAAGCCGGCTATCCGTCTTGATGTCGTCACTGAAGGGTAGCTTGCCCAAATCGCCTTCGTAGACCGAAATGAGAAGCCGGCGCAAAAAGCCGCCCAGGACAATGCCGCCATTGCCCCGATAGGAAGTAAAGTTGTTCCGTTGGCCCTGGGGATAGTCAAACTCCTGCTGGCGGGTTTTGACATAGACGTCCGTCTTGGTCAGTTCGCCGAAGTAAATCTCGGGGCGGCTGACGCTTAGCCCGGGGACCGTGCTCTGCACCGGCATGTTACTCAGCAGAAACTCGGGGAGACCCTCCGGCGTAAATCCATTCACCGTATTCATCGTGACGCCGTAGCCATGCGTATAGGTCAGGCGCTCATTGATCCAGTTGTGGCTACTGACCGGGAGCCTGTCCACATTCAGCTCCCGGGCGGCCAGCATCACCTCTCGGGTGGTTCCGTTCAGGTTGTAGCGATCGATATCAATATCGGGAAAGTCGTAGTAGGTGCGGATCTCCTGAACCTGGCGCAGGGTATCCTGCAGGGCATGCCAGTCCCACAGTCGAATGTTCTCAAGCGTCTGCTGGTTGTGGTCTGGGTCGGCCGCCTCAATGGTGGTCTCAGCCGGAAACTCCTGCTGAAAAAAGCGATCCAGCCCGAAGGCCCGGCGAGTGGTCTGGATATTCTGGGAGATATAGGGAGTCTCGCGATCGAGCTCATTGGGCTTGACCACAAAGCTCGACACGTACCAGCCGATCAGCCCCAGAACCATGTAGCTGACGCCCGCAGGGGCTATCGCCAGCCCGAGGTTACGGGCGCGGGGGCGGCGAACGGCGTTGGCTGCCGCCAGGACCGCTCCCACCACCAGCGCCACACAGACCACAAGCAGGCCGGGCACGGAAACGTGCGCATCCGTATAGCTGATGCCATCGAAGATGGTATGGTGCTCCAGCAAAAGCTGGTAACGGCTCACAAAGACCATCATGGCCACCACCAGAAGCAGAAACGAGATGCTCAGCGAGAGGCCGCGCCAGGAGCTCCCGCGGTTGTCGATCCTGCTCCCGCCACCCTCCTCCGCGCGCAGCGCAAGCGTGCTGCCGGTGATTACAAAATAGACGGCAGCGGCCGCGCAGATGGCTAGCGCCAGGG
>JAJYZE010000163.1 GCA_021800195.1 Acidobacteriota bacterium | reverse complement strand
CCTACGGCTGAGCGTCAACATGATGCTAGAGGCTCAGTACATCAGTCCGCACGACGCAAAGATCGCCAACCACGTAGCCAGGGTGCTGACGGGTGGGGGCGTGACGGCGGGAACTATGCTGAGCGAATGGTACCTGCTCGACCTGGAGCGAGAGGCCTTCCTGTCACTCTGTGGCGAGGCGAAGACGCTGGAGCGGGTTGGATTCACGCTGAAGACAGGAAAGCCCTTGCGCAACTAGGGATCGCGCCCGGCGTGGCGCGGACTACAGATGGCAACGCAAAGCTGTGAGAAAAGAGCCGGAAGGGGTGGAAGATGAGAGACGCAGTTCTGGTTAGCGCAGTTCGCACGGCGGTCGGCAAGGCTCCGCGGGGGACCTTGAAGAACAGCCGGCCGGATGACCTGGGCGCAATCGCCGTGATGGGAGCGCTGGAACGCGTTCCGATGTTGAACGCGAGCCAGATTGAAGATGTGATCATGGGCTGCGCGATGCCGGAGGGAGAGCAGGGCATGAATGTGGCGCGGTTGATCGCGCTGCGGGCCAGGCTGCCGGTAGAGTCCGCGGCGATGACGGTGAATCGCTACTGCGCCTCGGGACTGCAAGCCATTGCGCTGGCGGCGGAGCGGATTCGCGGCGGAGGCGCTGAGGTGATCGTAGCCGGGGGCACGGAGTCCATGTCCTGTGTTCCCTTTGGAGGTAACAAGATCTCGGCCAATCCTTGGCTCGTCGACAACGTTCCAGGCGCTTATATGTCAATGGGACTGACCGCGGAGCGGGTGGCCAAGCACTACGGCGTAAGCCGCGAAGACTGCGACGCGTTTGCCCTGCGCAGCCATCAAAAGGCGCTGGCGGCGGTTGCCGAGGGCCGTTTTGCTGACGAGATTGTTCCCGTGACGGTGAAGTCTACAAGCTGGAATGGAGGTGGAAAGCCGGTCCTGGTGGAGAAAGAGTTTCTGGTGGATGAGGGGCCGCGGGCGGATACCTCTGCGGAGGCGCTGGCCAAGCTGCGCCCGGCGTTCCATGCCAAAGGAGTGGTGACGGCAGGGAACAGTTCGCAGACCTCAGATGGCGCTGCCGCGGCAGTGGTGATGTCTGAGCAGCATGCCTTGGCCCTGGAAGCCAAGCCTCTGGCCCGCTTCGTCTCCTTCGCTTATGCGGGATGTGCTCCTGAGGAGATGGGCATTGGACCGGTCCATGCCGTTCCAAAGGCGTTGAAGATGGCCGGGCTTACGCTCAAGGACATCGACGTCATTGAGCTCAATGAGGCCTTTGCGGCGCAGTCGTTGGCCGTGATCCGGACACTGGGACTGGATGAGGAGCGGGTGAATGTCAATGGAGGAGCGATTGCCCTGGGACATCCGCTGGGCTGCACTGGCGCCAAACTGACGGCGACGCTGCTGGGCGAGATGAAGCGGCGCAAAGCGAAGTATGGTTTGGTGACCATGTGTGTCGGCGGCGGAATGGGCGCTGCCGGGATCTTTGAAAATCTGCAGAATTAAAGGCTGAGAAGACAACAGCAAAGAAGCAGGAGAAGAGACGATGGGAACAGCGGCAGTTGAGAAGCGCATGCAGCGGGAGTCGGGTGGAAGTTTTCTGATCGAGGATCTGGGTCCGCAGGATGTCTTTACGCCCGAGGATCTTTCACCGGAACAGCGGCAGATTGCGGAGATGACGGCGAACTTTGCTGAAGAAAAGATCCTTCCTCGCGTGCCGGAGATCGAGGCGAAGAACTTTGCGGTGAGCCGTGAGTTGATGCGCGAGGCCGGCGAGTTGGGACTTCTTGGCGTTGATGTGCCGGAGGAGTACGGAGGGCTGGAACTGGACAAGGTGACCTCGGCGCTGATCGCCGAGCGGATTGCGGTCTCCGGCAGCTTCTCGGTGACTTTCAGCGCGCATGCAGGCATTGGAACTCTGCCACTGATGTGGTACGGAACACCAGAGCAGAAGGCAAAGTACCTGCCCAAAATCGCCAGTGGAGAATGGATTGCGGCCTATGCTCTGTCGGAGTCCTCGGCTGGATCCGATGCGATGAACATCCGCACCCAGGCGAAGTTGACGCCAGATGGCAGGCACTACGTCCTCAATGGAGAGAAGATGTGGATCTCCAATGCAGGCATGGCGAACATCTTCACGATCTTTGCCAAGATCGATGGCGAGAAGTTCACAGCATTTCTGGTGGAGGCCGGAACGCCGGGATTGACCGTGGCGGCTGAAGAGCACAAGCTTGGCATTCGCGGGTCGTCTACCTGCCCGCTGCGCCTGGAGGATTGCAAAGTTCCGGTGGAGAATCTGCTGGGTGAGGCTGGCAAGGGGCATCATATTGCGTTCAACGTGCTCAACGTGGGACGGTACAAGCTGGCTGCGGCGGCCATCGGCGGGGCTCGCAAGGCCTTTCGCGACGGCCTGCGCTATGCCCGGGAGAGGATTGCATTCGGCAAGCCCATCACCTCCTTTGGTCTGATCCAGGAGAAGATCGCCACCTGTGCCGCGGGCATCTATGCCGGAGAGGCGCTGGTCTATCGCACGGTAGGAGCGATCGATGTGGCCTTGCAGGGGCTGGATAAGCACTCGCCGGACTATACCCAGGAGGTACAGAAGAGGATCGAGGAGTTCGCTGTCGAGTGCTCGATTCTGAAGGTGTGGGGTTCGGAGATGCTGGATCGCATGGTGGACGAGATGTTGCAGTTGCACGGCGGCTACGGTTACGTGGAGGAGTTTCCCGCCGAACGCAGCTATCGCGACGCCCGGATCAACCGGATCTTCGAGGGCACCAATGAGATCAATCGATTGATTATTACAGGATGGATGATCAAGCGAGCACAGCAGGGCCGACTGGCGCTGCTGCCGGCGATGAAGCGAGTGATGGACGAGGTGATGGCGGGTTCCAGCGCGCGCGACAGCTTTGACGGGCCGCTGGCAGAGGAGCGTTCGCTGCTGGCCAGTGCGAAGAAGCTGGGGCTATTCTGCGCCGGTTCCGCTTCACAGCGTTTTGGGACGGACATGGCCGAGCAGCAGGAGATAATGGGAGCGCTGGCCGATGTTTTGATAGAAGTGCTGGCGCTGGAGTCGGCGATCCTGCGGACGGAAAAGTTGGCGGGCAAGAATGAGCTGGCTGTGAAGATGACCAAGTACTATGCGGCTCGTTCATTCCGTATTGTGGAGACGGCAGCCGAGCGTGTGCTGGCCGCGGTGGCCGAAGGAGACATGCTGCGCACGCAGATGACGATCTTCCGCAGACTGGCCAAGCACGAGCCGGTGAATACGGTCACGCTGGGCCGGGAGATTGCGGCTGCGATGGTGGAAGCCGGCCGTTACACGTTGTGAGAGTGGAATAGGCCTGAGCCCTGTGGACGTCGTGCGAGGGTGAACGCCCTGACGCCCGGCAGATTGCTGGAGACAGGAGCAGTCTGCCGTATCCATCCGGGAAGCCGAATGGCGCACAGGGTTGCCGCTGAGTCAAAACGTCCCATGGAGAATAGGATGGCATGTTTTGGGGAGGGGGGCGGGAAGGACATCCATCATCGCTCCCCGCCCCTTTTCGGCGTTGGAAAGTCTCACGTGGATGCCCCTTGGTAGTTTGCTCTCCGCCGGAGACAGCCTCTATTCTTGCGTCCACGCTGAAAAATGCGACAAATTGGTTTTGCTGCCTGAGTGTTTCGCGCGGAACTGCAAAGCCGACGGGGCGACTCCAGCGATGAGTTTCAAACGCACGCTTGACCGCAGCAGAGAGCAGTACTTTCGCGTTTTCCGGGCGGATGATCTGCGCTGATGGAGACTCTTCTCCCTATCTGGGTGTGACTCGCCTTTTGAGCAGCTTGATCAGAGCTCCCTTCGGTTGCTGTCGCGGCGGTTTGTTCCATCCGGAAAAGTTGGTAGCGTAAGAACGGTCGCCAGGAGGATCTGATGGTGCACACGCCGTTTGCGCGATTCAATGGCGGTTGATCTTGATATCGCCGGAGCCGGTGCGGATCTGCAGCGGTGGGCCGCCGCCGTTCACCGGCGCTGTGAGGTGATGCCGCGAGCGGTCGCTGTGGCGGGGGGCGCCCGGAAAGTTCAAGTCGATATCTCCAGAGCCGGTTGCCGCCTCCAGATTGAAGTGAGCCTCCGGGGTCAGGTGCAGTTTGATGTCTCCAGAGCCCGAGGAGAGAGTTGACGGGCCGGTGAGACGGCCGTCGGCCTGGATATCTCCGCTGCCGCTGCGTACTGTGAGACCGCCGTTGAAGCCGTGGATCTTGATATCTCCTGATCCGGTTCTAGCCTTGATGTCGCCGGCGCCCGACTCGTCAAGTTCAATGTCACCGGAACCGCTGACCAACTCGGCGGGGCCGTTAATCTCGTGGACGCGCAAATCGCCTGAGCCGCTCGCCGCCGAGAGGAAGCGGCCCACATGGTCCACCAGAATGTCGCCCGAGGCACTGCGCAGATTGAGCGCTACGGAGGCAGGCGCTGAGATGTCATAGTCGATGCTCAAGCCCCTGTAGAGGGCTGGATCACCTGATTGGCCGACTCGGATGGAGCTCCCGCTGTCGGAGATGGGAGGATCGTCAATGATTTGCTGGATCCGCTTCTGGGGGTTGCCGAAGAAGGTCCAACCGGCATGAATATGGCCGACGATGTGGATCTGGTTGTCGCTTCCAGGGCGAATGGTGATGTCGCCGTCGTTCGTCGAGACATAGAGATCCGGCTGCGAGGAGACGTTTAGCGTGCGTTCGAAGTGGTTGTCAGCAGCTACCGCCGCTGGAGAGGCTGCCAGCAGAAGTGCAGGCGCCAGTACGAGGCCGTTGAGCAAGGGAAGTTTCATGTTGATTCGCTCCTGCAACGAGAGTTTGAGGTTGAAGGGTTCCGATGGGGTTCAGGGGTAAAATCCTGCGTGTGGAGATGGTCGAGAGTCTGGCGCTCCGCCGTTTGCTGCTGGAAAACTTGAGCCACTTCGAGCGAGGCCGGACCGAGCGCTGCCAGGCTAGGATGTTTGCTGCAGGATGACCTGAACTCCCGGCTTCAGGTCGGAGAGAACCTCCATCCGGCTGCCGGCGGAGATGCCGGTTTTGACGGCGATGCCACGATGGCCATCCCGACGATGGATGTCGGGCGCCCAGACGGAGGCGTTGCGATCCTCGTGATCGAGCACTGCCGGCTCGGGGATGGTCAGTGCGCTTTTATGCTCTTTGAGGACGATCTCCTTGCAGGCCGTCAAGCTTGCTTTGAGCTCTCCTTCCGAGTTGTCAATTGAGAGCTGCACCCCGGCAATGGGCTGTACCTTTCCGGTTACCGTCACCGAACGCTTGATACCCCGAATCTGCGCCGTGGCGGGATGGGAGGGGTCGATGGGGTCCGCGCGATCCATGCTTCGCGCAGCGACCACGCGGTCGCCGTTGAGAGCGCAAAGTATGGCAGCGAGGATGATTCCTCGCCGTCTGACAGATCCTGACTTGATTCTTTGAGACGGGTTCACAAGGCCTCCAAAGGTCATGGAACGTTTGATCTTCGGAGCTAGAGTACGCAGATGGGAGAGGGCAGGTTCCCTGCGGGTGATCCGT
Source organism: Acidobacteriota bacterium (assembly GCA_021800195.1). Lineage (GTDB taxonomy): Bacteria > Acidobacteriota > Terriglobia > Terriglobales > Acidobacteriaceae > Granulicella. The sequence continues at coordinate 1,319 of JAJYZE010000163.1, read as the reverse complement.
TGCGAGGGGGCCAGCGGGTTAGTTGTAGCGCCGCAACACGCCCAGAACCTTGCCTTGAATGCTGACGCTGCCTGCGGGAGCATAGATGGGCTTCATCTCGCTGTTGGAGGGTTGCAGGCGGATCAGGTTGCCCTCATGGTAGAAGCGCTTGAGGGTAGCGTCGGAGCCGTCCACAAGCGCGACGACAATCTCTCCTTCGCGAGCCGTGCGGGCTCGTTCCACTAAAACGTAGTCGCCGGAGATGATGTGTTCGTCGCGCATGGAGTCTCCCTGAACTTCAAGAGCGAAGACCTCACGGGCTCCGATGATGTCGCTCAGCGAGATGGTCTCGGCGGCCTGAATGGCCTCGACTGGTTTGCCCGCCGCGATACGCCCGAGGAGCGGAAGGCGGTCCGCAGCCTTGCGCGCAGCTCGCTGGGGTACGACGTCAATGGAGCGGCTGCGGTTTTGCGCCCGTTGGAGCAGGCCCTTGGCGTGAAGATTGGTGATGTGCTTATGAACAGTGGCCAAGGAACTCAGACCGAGACCCGAGGCAATCTCCTCATAGGACGGGGAGTAGCCGTTGCGGGCGGTAAAGGCGGTGAGGAAGTCCAGAACCTCTTTTTGCCGACGGGTGATAGCCATGCGCCTATTCTAGCGAATAAAAGGCGAATTGGAGGACTGATGTTCTGGGAACCAGGGTCGCCATCGGCGACTCTGGTTCCCAAAGACGGAATTTTACCGTCGCGCCACCGTTTCAGGAAATAAGAATGAGATTTCGATAAGAAGCTCTTGCGGTAGGGCGCATGGCTCGAGGAAAGTGAAATCACTGCAGCCGGATGAGGAGACGGTCACGAGAGCAAGCCCCGAGAGTCAATTCAAGTGAATATGGATTTTTACTCTCTATATCATTGATAAAGATGATCTTAAGGAGTCTTCAAATTCATAAAAGTGTTTCAAAGAACCGGAGAACAGAAGGCCAGGCGATGACACGGCGTGATCTCGGACCAGTTGCCAGATTGAGTTGCTTGATTGTCGATGAGAATGTGTCCCTGGCCGATCTCTTGCGGCAGGAGCTGGAGGCGGAGTCCTACCGCGTCGAGATTCTGCCGGACGGGGAGGCAGCACTTTCCGCTCTCCGTCAGAGACGCTTTGACCTAGCGATTCTGGAGTTGAATCTACCCGGTCTGGATGGCTTGGAACTGATCCGGCGGGTTCGGCCCATGCGACCGCGAATGCCGATTCTGGTCCTTACCTCGCGCTGTCAGGTTGAGGATAAGGTACGGGCGCTGCAGAGCGGGGCGGACGATTTTCTCAGCAAGCCGTTCTCCTTTGCGGAG
>JAJYZE010000162.1 GCA_021800195.1 Acidobacteriota bacterium | reverse complement strand
GCCGGCTCCTACGCCGATCACGCCGGGCGGAACGGTCGTGGAGGATGCGATCGCCCGCATCAACGACCAGGTGATCACGCGCACCGAGTACGAGGCCGCTGAACAGCAGCTTCTTCAGCAGGCGCGTCAGGAAAACATCTCGCAGGCAGAGATGGATGACCGCCTGAATAATCTGCTTCGGGACATGATTGATGAGCAACTGCTGCTCTCCAAGGGCAAGGAGCTGGGCATCACCGCGGATGCGGAGACGATGCGGGAGCTGGACGACATCCGCAAGCGCAACAACCTTCCGTCTATGGAAGCTCTGGAAAAGGCGGCCGCTCAGCAGGGCGTCTCCTTTGAAGATTTCAAGCAGCACATTCGGGAACAGCTCATCCGTCAGCAGGTGGTCCGCGACCAGGTGGGTAGCCACCTGGATATGACCCATGCAGACGAACTTGCTTACTACAATGCGCACAAGCAGGACTTCATGGTCCCGGAAGAGGTGCACCTGAGCGAGATTCTGATTCCCACGCCAGACAATCCCACCCAGGCCCAGATCAACGCAGCTCAGTCCCGTGCCGATGATCTGGCGGCCAAGCTCAAGGCCGGTTCCAACTTTGCCGCGCTGGCTCGTCAGTATTCCGGCGGTCCCACGGCATCTGCCGGTGGCGACCTGGGAGACTTCAAGCGCGGCACCCTGGGCGACGTCCTGGAGAATGCCACCTTCCCGCTTCCGGTTGGCGCCAATACGCCGCCGATCCGCACCCGGCAGGGATTTGTGATTCTGCATGTTGATGCCCACCAGAACTCAGGTGTTCCGCCGCTGTCGGCAATCGAAGAGAAGGTCCAGGAAGCGATGTACTTCTCTGAGTTGCAACCGGCTCTTCGTGCTTATCTGACCAAGCTCCGCTCGCAGGCCTACATCCAGATCGCTCCCGGCTTTGTGGACACAGGAGCCCCTGCTGTAAAGCCCACGATGGAGATCGCTTACACCGCTTACGATGCCCCCAAGCTCAAGAAGAAGGTTTTGAAAAAGCAGCGGCTGGAACAAGAGAAGGCCAACCGTGCCCAGCAGGAACTGGCTTCCGCGCGCGAGCGCCTGGCGGAAAAGAAGGCGGAACGCGCCGCCAAGATTGAAGGCAAGGCCGGGCAGAAGGTTGATTTCAACTTCAAGCGCCATAAAATACGCCGCGAGAAGATTCGCTACGGCCAGGCGCCAGAGAATTCTCTCTCAGATGCCACGACGGAGACCGCTGCTGTTAGTTCCACTGGGTCGGCCGTCAGCGGAGCCGCCCCTGGTCAGGTGCTTGCCTCCGATGAAGATGCCGACTCCACCATCACCACTGGCAGTGGAGAGGAAGATCAAGGCATAGCCGATCCCTTTACTCCCAAGGTGGTTCCGCACAAGAAGTTCCGCTACTCGGAACTTGAATCCGAAGCCGAGGAGCATCACGACCAGAAGATGCTTGCTGAGGCTGAGGCCAGGGCAAAGACGCGGCCGATCGTAGCCACCCCAAAAGAGAGCGTCGCGGAGAAAGTGCAGTCCGCTCCCCTCGGGCTGGATGGCGATACAGTTCACAAAAAAAAGAAGCCCAAGCACTCCAAGAGTCCCAAGCGCAACAGGAATCAACCCAAGGAGCGCATGAGGGAAAAGCAGAAGCCCAAGCAGCAGGCGACGCCTAGCACGATCGCTCCTACCGTGAACCCGGAGCTTTCCGCCCCGATCGCTCCCGCCCCTTCGGGCAATGCGGCGGCTCAGTAATCACGTCGGAGACAGGATCACGAACACTATCTGAGAGCGGCAGCCAACGGATGTTCGTCCCGATCGCCGTTTTCTGGTTTCCTGCGGCTGACCGTTTCAGGTTTGGTTGTCGTATCCTCGTGTTCTGCTCATGAAAGTGTTCTGCTCATGAAAGAGTTCTTCATAGCCGACTCCGCACGGTTTGAAAACCAGTCCATCACCGGTTTCTTCCTGGTGACTGCCATCAGCGCCCGAGATCGGAAGGGTGGCGGTCAATACCTTGCTCTCACCCTTGCCGATAAGAGTGGCTTATTGGAAGCCCGCATGTGGGATGACTTTGCCGAAGCTCTCCAAGCCTGCTCTGTGGGCAGCTATGTCAAGGCCCAGGGACAGATCTCGAAGTACCAAGGCAAGCACCAGATCACCATCTCCAAACTTCGCCTGGCCAATCCCACCGAGGTCGACCCGGGCGATTTTGTTCCTACGACCCGGTATGAGATTCCTGCCATGGCGGCCGAACTGCGCGGTTACGTAGACGCCTTTGGCAATACCCACCTCCGCCGTCTGGTTCTGGCCTTTCTGGATGACCCTCAGATTGGCCCTGCGTTCCGGGAGGCGCCGGCCGCCAAACGTCTTCACCACGCCTGGATCGGGGGATTGCTGGAGCATGTCCTGCTCCTCGTTCGTCTCTGCCGGGCCACCGTGCCTTTCTATCCGGAAGTTGATCCCGACCTGCTGGTGGCCGGCGCCATCCTGCATGATATGGGCAAGATCCGCGAGCTAAGCTGGGCCAGCGCCTTTGGCTACACGCTGGAAGGTCAGCTCCTTGGCCATATCTCGATCGCCCAGAGAATGCTCGAGCAGAAGATCGCCGCGCTCAATGCTGAAGCGGCTCTTGATCCCAAGGCGGAGGAGTTTCCTCCCCAGCTCCGTATACTCCTTGAGCATATGATCCTTTCTCATCATGGCAAGCTCGAGTTCGGGTCGCCCAAACTTCCCATGACACCCGAGGCGATGCTGCTCAGCGCTTTAGATGACCTTGAGGCCAAGTTTCAGGCTCTTCGCAATGAGTTCGCCGACGCTCAGGCTGCCGGTCGTGGTCCAGACGAACTCACGGAATGGGTTCGCAGCATGGACCGTCCTCTCTTCAACTCTCGTGCATGGCTCGCTGCCATGCAAAGCAGGGAAGAGCGGAGCGGCGAAGCGAAGAACAGAGATTGAGGAAACGACCAAAGTGGAAAGAGAGTGGTTCGCTCCTCGAGATCATGGAGGGCGTCCGGATCCGGGCCTCAAGCCCCAGCAAGGTAGCCGTACCGGAGCCGCGAAACTCCGTATCGCGCAGACCAACCTGCTGAGGAGTTCGAAGAGGCGGGAGGATCTGTCCTCGAACTCCGGCCGGCGGAGCGCGGCTCCCCGGAGAATGGCGCAGAGCGGTAGCCGACGGCCTTTATAATCAGGGTCGATGCTTCGTTTCTCTACAGCCGGCGAAAGCCACGGCGAATCGCTGGTCGCTCTGCTCAGCGGCCTTCCTGCGGGTGTCCCGATAGACCAGGAGTTTCTGGATCACGAGCTCTGGCGCCGCCAGCAGGGCTACGGACGTGGAGGTCGGATGCGCATCGAGCGCGACTCCGCCCATATTCTTTCCGGCGTGCGTCACGGTCACACCATCGGCTCTCCCATTGCCATGACGCTGGCCAACCGGGACTGGAAGAACTGGGAGGAGATACTGCCGGTTGAGCCCGGCGACCCGTCCAAGCACAAGGCGGTCGCCAGTCCACGCCCAGGCCACGCCGACCTGGCGGGAGCGCTCAAGTTCGACTTCCCCGATGCCCGATATATTCTGGAGCGCGCCTCGGCCAGGGAGTCGGCTGCGCGCGTAGCCTGCGGAGCCCTGGCTAAGATGCTCCTTCGGGCACTCGGCGTTGCGGTCGCCAGCCACGTTATCAGGGTTGGCTCGGCGGAGCTGTCTCGCTCCGCAACCTTTGCCGAGGTCGCTGCTCTGGCTCAGAGGGAAGAAGTTCTATTGGCCTGTGTCGATCCAGAGTCCGAGGCCCGCATGAAGGCTGAGGTAGATCTCGCCCTTCGTTCCGGCGACACCATTGGGGGGATCTTCGAGGTGGTGGTTCATGGTCTTCCTCCCGGGATTGGTACTCACGTCAACTGGGACGAGCGCCTGGATGGGCTGCTGGCCCAGGCGGTCATGAGCCTGCAGGCGGTCAAGGCCGTCGAATTGGGCCGCGGTGTGACAGCAGCGTGCTCTCCTGGCTCCCAGGTCCACGATGCGATCGGGTACGCTGCGGCGGGCGAGCATCCAGCCGATGCTTTTACCCGTTTCACCCGGGAACAGAACAACGCCGGAGGGCTGGAGGGTGGCATCTCCAACGGGCAAGACTTGATGGTCCGCGGCTATCTCAAACCGATCTCGACCCTTCGCCGACCTCTTGGTTCAGTCTCCTTTGAAACCAGGGAGGCGACCAAAGCGTCTTACGAACGCTCTGATGTCTGTGTTGTTCCGGCAGCCGGAGTCGCCGCAGAGGCCATGGTGGCGCTCACGGTAGCCCGCTGCGTGCTGGAGAAGTTTGGCGGCGATAGCTTGAAGGAGCTTCGCCGCAACTACGCAGGCTACTGTGATCAGATAAAATCCTATTAGATTCAACAGAATCCTCAGCCGGTACACCGGAATCATGTCAGAGCTGCCCATGGCGACCAAGCCCGAAGTTCAACCGGATACCCAGGATTCCCGGCGCACCTCCCGGGCCGCGATCCGGGACTCCATCATTCGCTCGGCCCCCAAGCTTCATCCGGTAATCAAGTACCCGCACCCCACGCTGCTCAAGTCGGGCGAACCCGTTACGGATTTCACCCCGGAGCTCGCTCAGTTCGTCGATGAGATGTTCGATAGCATGTATGCCGCCGAAGGTATCGGCCTTGCTGCTCCTCAGATAGACGTCTCCCGGCAGATCACGGTCATCGACATCAGCTATCACGAGCGGCCTGAGGACAAATTGGTTCTCATCAATCCCGTCGTGATCGATCGTCGCGGCAAGCAGTTCGAGGAGGAGGGCTGCCTCTCTCTGCCGGAAATTCGTGAAAAGGTACACCGCGACGCTTGGGTGAAGGTTCGGGCACAGAACGTCCAAGGAGAGTTTTTTGAAGTGGAGGGTACGGATCTGCTGGCGCGCGCCATGCTGCATGAGATTGACCATCTCCATGGCATTCTCTTCATCGACCGCTTGAGCCGTCTCAAGCGCGATCTGGTCCTCCGCCGCATCCGGAAGATGCAAAGGAATGGAGAGTGGTAGTTGAATTCATGGCCAATAGTCTATATGGGCTATTGGATACAAACATCTATAAATCATAACTTTATAGAATTTTTTCTTTCAGCGTTTTATGGTTTTCCTGATGTTTTCCGCAGGGTGCTGTCCAGCCCGGCCGTGGGAGCGCGGGTCTCTTCAAGGGGGCTGGAGAGATCGCATCCGGCGCGGCGTTACCGGGAAGGTTTCCTGTCGGAGGACAGGGTTGGAAGGGCTCTCCCTTTAAGTGAACTTCATCCCGCTCCTGCTTCTGCCTCCAGTGGAAGAGAACCTCCCCAGCCGCCGGAACCTCCTGACAGGAGTGGCTGCAGAATGATGGCCCGGGATCACATCCGTACTCCGGCAAACTTTTCATTTGCAAATATAGCAAAATGAAATGGATTGAAGAAAAATATTAGGAAGTACATGATGAGAATCGTCTTTTGTGGAACTCCAGAGTTTGCCGTGCCTAGTCTGCAAGCGCTGGTGGATGCCGGCCATCAGGTTCCTCTGGTTCTGACGCAGCCGGACCGGCCCGCAGGAAGGAAGCAGCAGCTTCAGCTCCCGCCCGTCAAGCGGCTTGCCGATCGGCTTGGCATCTCCGTTCTGCAGCCGGAAAGGCTCAAGAATAACCCTGAGCTTCAGTCGGCTCTGGAGCAAATCAGCCCGGACGCAATCGTGGTGGTCGCCTACGGACGGATCATTCCTCCGTGGATGCTCGATCTGCCCCGTTTTGGCAATATCAACGTCCATGGGTCGCTGTTGCCAAAATACCGGGGAGCGGCCCCCATTCAGTGGGCCGTGGCTAATGGAGATACGGAGACCGGAGTCACCACCATGCTGTTGGATGCCGGGCTAGATACGGGAGACACGTTACTCGCCCGCAGGGTTCCGATAGGCCCCAGGACAACGGCAAATGAGCTATATGCAAAACTTGCGGAAGATGGTTCAAAACTCCTAATTGAAACACTTTATGGGCTTGAACATAGGACGATACACGCTCAGCCGCAAGATCATGCAGCCGCTACGCTGGCTCCGCTCCTGAACCGGGAAGATGGGCGTCTGGATCTTTTCCACCGGACGGCTCAGGAGACGTATAACCGCTGGAGGGGCTTCACTCCCTGGCCTGGCGCCCACGCGATCTTTCGCGGCAAGCGATTTCTTATCCACAGAATGTGCACATCAGATTCAACACAAGGTTTATCTCCGTATCAAATAGATATATTAGGAGATAAGTTGCTTGTTGGTGCTGCCAAAAACACTGCTTTGGTCTTCGAGGAGGTGCAGGTGGAAGGTAAGCCTCGGCTTTCGGGGACGCAGTTTGTCAAAGACTTCCAGGTTCGTCCAGGGGAGAGCTTGGCCTAAGAATTTAGAGTGGGAATGAAATCAATTTATCAATAGTTTATCTCTAAAAGATAATCTATCTGTATAAGTAAGATCTCGTGGATCGTAACACATCCATCGTGGGTGTCTTCTCCGATGTTGGCGTTCAGTTTTTGAATTTTGGATCTTATGACGATCAAGCCGAAGCAGCCAGGTCCTTCTCGCCTCCAAGGGAAACAGGAGCAAAAGAGCACGCATCGACTCTCTTCATCTGCGCCGATTTCGCCTGCCCGGTTGGCTGCGTTTCATATCCTTCTGCAGGTGGCGACCACCTCGGCCCATGCGGATGACCTGCTGCACGATCCGGCGGTCTCGGCTCTTTCGCCTCTGGATCGCAACCTGACCACCACGCTGACCATGGGAGTCCTGCGGTGGCAGATTGCTCTTGACGCTCGTATCGCATCCCTGCTCCATCGTCCCGATGAAGTGCTTCCTGGGCCCGTCTCCATCGCTCTTCGTCTTGGGGCCTTTC
>JAJYZE010000161.1 GCA_021800195.1 Acidobacteriota bacterium | reverse complement strand
GCTGCGCTCGATGCCACGCCGGCGTCGTATTGGTGGCATATCGCTGATGAAAGATGGCAAAGTGGGTCACAAACTCCGCAGAGGCAAGATCGGGATAAAACTCCGGCAGAAGCCGCCCCAGGCACATCGCCTTGTAGACGATCGTCCGGCTGGACAAGGAGCAGACATAGCCGGTGACGTCGCCCAGTTCCACGGCGCGCTCGAACTGCTTGCGGGCCAGGTACAGCCTACGCTCCATGGGATCAGCGTCGCGGGCCCCTCCATCGGCCACCAGTACCTGGCGAATCTTCGGCATGGTGCTGAGCGCAATCCTGCCCAGGATCTCCGGCCGGGTAGGAACCTCTCTCCATGCCAACACCTGCAGTTGCTGCGAGGCAAGACATCTTTCCAGCACGCCATCGGCGCGGCTCTCCTCCTGCGGCCAGAAGACCATCCCTACACCCAGCGTCTCCCCGTCCCGCATCTCTACTCCCGTGGAGCGCAGCAGGAGCCGGCGCGGGGGCGCGGTCATCAATCCGATGCCATCGCTGCTCAGGCCATCCGCCGCCACCGCCCCGCGATGCTCGAGGCGGGAGAGAGCGGTGAGAGCGTGGCGCAGGATCTGATGGTTCGATTCCCCCTGTGCGGATGCAACAAATCCCACTCCGCAGGAGTCATGTTCGAAGCGTGGGTCCAAGAGCGAGACGCCAGGCTCGTCGGCCGCCCGGCCGCTTGCAAACCCATCCCGGGAGCCTTCCCCTCCGGATCTTTGCCGGGCCGCTCCTGCTTGCCCGGCCTGCGTTCTCTGCACTTCCGTGATGCCCATAGTTCAATATACTTCCGTTTCTGCACCGGCGTTTTTAGTCGTCTAACTTCGTTCGGCACTTCTCTCCGGATGGAGCCTGATCCACCCGCTTCCGATCCGGGATAGAGGAATTGCAAGAAAGCTACAATCCCAAATTGAGCAACGGATTAAGCCACGGAAAGAATCGATCCATCCGATGGATCTCAGGCTCCCTTCTGGCCGCCCCTCTCCGGCGAATCTTTTACTCGGCTTGACAGCAAGTTCATGTATATTTATACATGGTTTATGTATTTTTATACTAACAGCGTGACGCGCCAGGCGTCACGTTTTTTCGTGTTTGCAGAACCGCTCTTGGCTCGTTGGTAGGGTATGAAAACGCAGCGACATCAGGCAATTCGCGAGCTACTGGCGACTTCCACGGTCACCAATCAGGATGATCTGCGGCGCAAGCTGGCGGGATGCGGCATTCATGTGACCCAGGCAACGCTCTCTCGCGACATCCGTCAGTTGAAGCTTTTGAAGGGACCCACCGGGTATGCCCTGCCGGTTACCGACGGAGAAGATGAGCTTCCCGACATTGTCGACGTTTTGAAGGACTTCGGCCTGGAGGTCCGCCAGGCTCAGAATCTGCTCATCCTGCTGACCACCTTGGGCGGGGCCCAGCCGGTGGCAGCCAGCATCGATGCTCAGGATTGGAGTGATGTGGTAGGCACGCTTGCGGGAGATAACACGATTTTGATCATCTGCCCTGACAATCAAAAGGCGGAAGCGCTCCGCCACCGAATCGAGGCCTACATTGCCTGACTCAGCCGTCAGCCCGGTCCACGCCAGCCTGCGCGTTGCGGTAGCAGGTGTCAGCGGCTATGCGGGCGGAGAGCTGGTGCGTCTGTTGCTGAACCATCCGCGACTGCGCTCCACGCCCCCGCTGCTGCTGGCGAGGCTGGGCGAAGCAGAGGCCACTCCTACCGCGCTTACCCACCTTCACCCTCAACTTTCAGGTCTGGGTGCGGCGGATCAGATGCAGGTCCTGCCTTTCACCTGGGAGCAGTTGCAGCGCCAGTCGGTAGACCTGCTCCTGCTGGCGACGCCTCATGAGCAGTCGCGCGCCTGGGCTCCCCACGCGCTGGCGCACGGTATGCGCGTGATCGACCTCAGCGGAGCCTGGAGACTGCAACAGGAACAACATCGAGCCGTCTACAAACTTGTGGATGCGGACCCATCCCTAGCTGCGGCGCTGCAGAGCGAAGCCATCTATGGGTCTCCCGAGCTGCATGCTGACGCCATCCGCAAAGCCCGGCTGGTGGCCAATCCCGGCTGCTATGCCACCTCAATCGTGCTTGCGCTGGAGCCGCTGGTGCGCGCCGAAGTGCTGGATCTGGACCACGGAGTTGTCTGCGACGCCAAGTCTGGAGTCAGCGGAGCCGGCAAGGCGTTGACGCCCAATAATCTCTTCATGCACGCCGCCGACAATTTCTCTGCCTATGCTGTCTTTGGACATCGCCACACCGGCGAGCTTCTGGAGCAGCTCGGGCTCAGCGCAGACCAGTTTCAGTTCACACCACACCTTCTGCCGATTCCGCGCGGCATCCTTTCCACCATCTACATCCGTTTGCGGCAGCGCTCTGAACCGGCAGCCATTCAGGCTATCTTTGACCGCTTCTACGCGAAGGCTCCGCTGGTCCGGGTGAGACGATCGCCTCAGCTTCCGCAGATTCAGTACGTGGTGCGGAGCAACTACTGCGATGTGGGATTTCATATCGGACCCGACGGGCGCAGGATGGTGCTCGTGAGCTGTCTTGACAATCTTCTGAAAGGCGCAGCATCCCAAGCTGTCGAAAATCTGAATCTGATGGCGGGGTGGGATCAAGCGGAGGGCTTACGATGAAGGCGGTGAGCCGGCTATGAAATTTGTCGTCAAGCTGGGAGGAGCGGCGCTGGAGAACCCGGAACTGCTGCAGCGCTGCTCGCGCGCCCTTGCGGAACTGGCCAAGGATGGGCATAGGGTCGCTCTGGTCCATGGTGGGGGCGTGCAACTGACACGGCTTCTTGCCCAGATGGGCAAGAAAAGCGAGTTCGTCGCCGGTCTGCGAGTGACCGATGCGGAGACCCGTGATGCTGCGCTGATGGTGCTTGGCGGCAGGGTCAACAAATCCCTGGTGGCGTCGCTGGGTCAGTGCGGGCAACCGGCCATGGGCCTTACCGGCGGAGACGGACACGTCTTCCGAGCGCGCAAGAAGAAGACTACCCCTGACCTGGGTTACGTAGGGGAGATTGCCGCTACCGACCCCAAATGGCTGGATGCAATCTGGACCATGGGGGCCATCCCTGTGATCTCTTCCATCGCCCTGGGCTTCGATGGAGAGTACTACAACATCAACGCCGATGAGATGGCATCCGCCTGCGCCATTGCCACCAAGGCCGATGCGCTGGTCTTCCTCACCGACGTGCCCGGAGTCAAAGGGGCAGACGGGAACGTGATGCGCTGGCTTTCCCTGCAACAGATTCCTGCCTTAGCGGCGCAGGCCGTCGTCTCCGGGGGAATGCTTCCCAAGCTCAACGCCTGCAAGGAGGCGCTGCTGCACGGCGTCAAGCGCGTCCGCATCCTACCCGCAGAGTCGGCGGCCGTTTTGCCTGACCTGCTGAATTCAAGAGTCAACGATGGCACGGAGGTAATGGTTGCATGAACCCTGAGATCGAATCCAGTAAGCCGGGTAGCCTGAAGGAGATTCAGGCTGCTGAGGCAAAACTCCTGATACAGACTTATGAGCGCAATCCGCTGCTGTTGGTCTCCGGTCAGGGAGTGCATCTGCGTGACGAGCAGGGCAACGAGTACCTGGATCTGCTCAGCGGCATCGGCGTCTGCGCACTTGGCTACCAGCATCCGGTCCTCACAAGCGCCCTGCAGCAACAAAGCCAGGGCCTTTTGCACACCTCCAACCTCTTCTACCATCGCGGCACAAGCGAGTTGGCGCTTCGCCTGACCGAAATCACCGGACTGGATCGGGTTTTTTTCTGTAACACCGGCACGGAGGCCTGGGAAGCGGCGCTCAAGCTCGCCCGCGCACATGCCCGGCGGCTGCGCAGTCAGGGCAGGAAGATCGGAACCGGTATCCTGGCCATGGAGGACAGCTTCCACGGCCGCACCATTGGTTCGCTGGCCACCACTCACAAGCTCAAGTACCGCGAGCCCTTTGAACCGGTCATGCCCGGCGTCTCGTTTGTCCCCTTCAATAACGTTGCGGCGCTCCGTGCCGCCTTCTCCAGCGAAATCTGCGCCATCGCCATCGAGGTCATCCAGGGCGAAGGCGGCATCCATCCCGTCTCCCGGCAGTTTCTCGCCGCTGCTCGCGAGCTATGCGACTCCACTGGTGCCCTGCTGCTGCTGGATGAGATTCAGAGCGGGATGGGAAGGACCGGCCGCTGGTGCGCTTACCAGCACTACGGCGTACAGCCGGATGTGACCACGCTGGCCAAGCCATTGGCCGGCGGCGTTCCCATCGGCGCCATGCTTTGCACCGAGGAGGCTTCGCTCGCCTTCACCCCTGGCATGCATGGCACCACGTTCGGAGGCAATCCCCTGGCGTGCTCCCTGGCCATCGCCGTCATCGATGAGATCAAACGATCCCGGCTGCTGGATCACGTGGCGTCTCTGGGAGAGTACTTTCTCGGCCGCCTACGCGGCCTGCAAACCAGCTTCTCCTGTATCCGCGCGGTGCGGGGTATGGGCTTGATGATCGGCGTCGAACTGGAGTCCGAAAGTCTGGCGCGGCAGATCCTTCAGGGCATGATGGAGCGCCGCATCATCCTCAATCGCACTCATGAGACCGTACTGCGCTTCCTTCCCCCCTATATTCTCTCGCGCCAGGACGTGGACCATGTCCTCGACGCGCTCAGCGAACTGCTGGCGACGCACGGCAACTCTTCCACAGAGAAAACGGCCGTGATGGATGGAGAGAAGATTCATGGATAGCCCAACCAATGGCACCAAAGGAAATAAGACCATCGTCATGAACACTGCCAGAAATCAACGCTCCTCAGACCAGACGGCATCTCTATCGCTGGGAATTCAATCCGATACCGCCTTCAACCAGGCTGTTCAGGGCTTGGCGGGGCGCGATCTTTGCTCCATTGCTGATCTCTCGGTCTCCGAAATGGCGGCCATTCTCGAACTCTCTCATTCGGTCAAGGCTCATCCTGAGGACTTCCGGCACGCCCTGGACGCCAAACAGATGGTTCTGATCTTCGAGAAGGACTCCCTGCGCACCCGTCTCACCTTTGAAGCAGCGATGAATACCGCCGGGGGAAACGCCCTGTTCGTTGACCAGACGAAATCTCCCCTCGGAGAGCGGGAGTCGATTCCGGATGTAGCCCGCAATCTGGAGCGCTGGATGAACATGATCGTGCTGCGCACCTTCGCCCACGACACCATCACCGAAATGGCTGCCGTGGCCCGGGTTCCGGTGATCAACGCGCTCTCGGACCTCGAACATCCTTGCCAAGCCATTGCGGACTTCATGACCCTGGAGGAGCGCTTTGGATCCCTGGCGGGGCTGCACTTCAGCTATGTCGGCGATGGCAACAACGTCTGCCACTCCCTGATGTTGACCGCGGCCCTGCTGGGCGTTCACACCACGATTGCCACTCCCAAGGGCTTCGAACCCAAACTGGAGATCGTCCATAAGGCGATTGAAATCGCCGAGAAGACCGGCGGCTCTCTCACCCTCACGCATGATCCTGTCAAGGCCGCCTCCGGTGCAGACGCCGTCTACACTGATGTCTGCACCAGCATGGGGCAGGAGCACGAGGCCGCACGCCGGGCGCCCATCTTCAAGCCCTTCCAGGTGAATGAAGATCTGATGAAGCGCGCCGGCGAGTCCGCGGTCTTCATGCACTGCCTGCCGGCCCACCGCGGCGCGGAAGTCACTGACGCCGTCATGGACGGACCGCAGTCGATCGTCTTCGACCAGGCGGAGAACCGTCTGCACGCCCAGAAGGCCATCACGCTGATGCTCCTTGGCGGAGCCAAGCGCCTTCCTCACCACCGCAACCCAGCTGCCCAGCACTCCCGCCGCAGACGCTAAAGCTGCAAGAAAGATACCTATATGTCCGTGATCCTTGAGACTATCCCCTTTGGCCAAAAAGTCGGCATCGCTTTCTCCGGAGGCTTGGACACCAGCGCTGCGTTGCACTGGATGAAGCAAAAGGGCTCGGAGCCGTATGCCTACACCGCCAACCTGGGACAGCCGGATGAGACCGACTATGAGGCCATCCCCCGCAAAGCTCTGGAGTATGGAGCCGTCAAGGCGCGCTTGATCGACTGCCGCGGCCCTCTCGTTCGCGAGGGTCTCGCCGCCCTGCAATGCGGAGCCTTCCACATCTCTACCGCCGGGGTCACCTACTTCAACACCACCCCCATCGGTCGCGCAGTGACCGGCACCATGCTGGTGACCGCCATGAAGCAGGACGATGTCCATATCTGGGGCGACGGCTCCACCTTCAAAGGCAACGACATCGAACGCTTTTACCGTTACGGCCTGCTGGTGAACCCCAACCTGCAGGTCTACAAGCCATGGCTGGATGCCGCGTTCATCGCAGAGTTGGGAGGCCGCGCCGAGATGTCGGCCTTCTTGCAACGCTCCGGTTTTCCTTACAAGATGTCGGCCGAAAAAGCCTACTCAACGGACTCCAACATGCTTGGCGCCACCCACGAGGCGAAAGATCTTGAGTCGCTCAAGAGCAGCATGCAGATCGTTGACCCGATCATGGGCGCGGCCTTCTGGCAGGATGAGGTTCAGATCCCGCGCGAACAAGTGACGATTGGCTTCAGCGAAGGTTTGCCTGTGTCACTCAATGGAGCCACGTATGAGGACCCAGTGCAACTGATGCTGGAAGCCAACCGCATCGGCGGCCGGCATGGCCTGGGCATGAGCGATCAGATCGAAAACCGCATCATCGAGGCCAAGAGCCGCGGCGTCTATGAGGCTCCGGGCCTTGCTCTGCTCTTCATCGCCTACGAACGTCTCATCACAGGCATCCACAATGAGGACACCATCGAACAATACCGTGAGAACGGGCGCAAGCTGGGCCGGCTGC
>JAJYZE010000160.1 GCA_021800195.1 Acidobacteriota bacterium | reverse complement strand
TGGCAATGGTTTGTACTTGCGTGCGTAGCGCGCCTGCTGCGCAGCGGCGCCGGGAAGGATGGCCGGCAGCAGGGCCAGGGCAGCGGCTCCGCCCAGCCTGCGCCAGGCAGCTCCTGGACGCCCTTGGCGGGCCATGCATTTCAAGAAAACCTTCCAACCGTAAGCTGCGAGTTTCATGGCCTGATTTTAGAGCAAAAGCCGAATTCGGGGCAGCCCCTGACCATGGTGGAAACCGCCTCCGAGGCACGGGGCAGGGGCCCGCGGTTTCGCATCCCCGCCCATGGTCCAACCAGATACGAACGAGCTGTCCGGCCGGACAGTTAAGGCTAATAGAGCAGAATGTTATATGAAAACCTTAGTCGATTTTGCTAAGATTTTATCGTCTCCTGCTTGACTTCCAAACGCTGCTGCAATACATTAGCAATCGGCGGTTGAGAGTGCTAAATCTTCCTTGAGTCGGCTCAAAGAGCGGCGGGCGGGGTTTCCACTCTCACTCCAACACTGTTCAACAGAAATCCAAGGAGAACCATTTACATGGCAGCCACATCTTTTACGCCGTTGCACGATCGCATTCTGGTTCGCCGCCTTGAAGAGGGCGAAACCGTTCGTGGCGGCATCATCATTCCTGACTCGGCCAAGGAAAAGCCGCAGCAGGGCAAAGTGATCTCGGTTGGCAAGGGAAAGTCCAATGATGAAGGCAAAGTATTTCCGCTGGATGTCAAGGCGGGTGATACGGTCCTCTTCGGCAAGTACTCCGGCACCGAGATCAAGCTCGATGGTGAGGAGTATCTCATCATGCGCGAGGAAGAGGTTCTCGGCATCCTGAAGTAAATGGGCGGCCTACGTAGCGGGCAGGGACGCCTCGCCGCAAGCTGGCCCAGGTTAGGAACTGGCGCTGACCAACACCGATTTGAATACCAGAGCATCTTCGCCGGAACAGCCGGCACAAGGACATAAAGAGTATGGCAAAGCAAATTCTGCATGGAGAAGATTCGCGTCAGGCGATTCTGCGTGGCGTCAACACGCTGGCCAACGCGGTAAAGGTAACCCTCGGCCCCAAGGGCCGCAATGTGGTCATCGAGAAGAAGTTCGGCTCCCCCACCATCACCAAGGATGGTGTCACGGTGGCCAAGGAGATCGAACTCCAAGACCCCATCGAGAACGTGGGCGCGCAACTGGTGAAGGAAGTCGCCTCCAAGACCTCCGACATCGCCGGTGACGGTACCACCACAGCCACCGTTCTGGCGCAGTCGATCTTTCGCGAAGGCGTCAAGACCGTCGCGGCTGGCGCCAATCCCGCCGCGCTCAAGCGCGGCATCGACAAAGCCGTTGAGGCCATCATCGGCAAGCGCGACGACCACGGTGTGGCCACCGGCGGGGCGCTCGGTGCCTTTTCCAAGCCGGTCACCGGCGATATGATCGCCCAGGTCGGCACCATCTCCGCCAACAGCGACGAGCAGATCGGCTCGATCATCGCCGCGGCGATGAAGAAGGTGGGCAAGGACGGCGTCATCACGGTCGAAGAGTCTCGCACCATGGAGACCCAGTTGGATGTTGTCGAGGGCATGCAGTTCGACCGCGGCTACCTCTCGCCGTACTTTGTAACCGACGCCGAGCGCATGGAAGCGGCTCTGGAGAACCCCTACATTCTCATCTATGAGAAGAAGATCTCCACGATGAAGGATCTGCTCCCGCTGCTCGAGCAGATCGCACGCACCGCCAAGCCCCTGCTCATCATCGCCGAGGACGTCGACGGTGAGGCGCTGGCTACGCTGGTGGTCAACAAGCTGCGCGGCACGCTGAACGTAGCCGCTGTCAAGGCCCCCGGTTTCGGCGACCGCCGCAAGGCCATGCTGGAGGATATCGCTGTCCTTACTGGCGGCAAGGCCATCACCGAGGACCTTGGCATTAAGCTTGAAGGCGTCAAGATCGAGGATCTGGGCACTGCCAAGCGCGTCACCATCGACAAGGACAACACCACCATCGTCGACGGCGGCGGAGAGGATGCCCGCATTGAAGGCCGCGTCAAGGAGATTCGCGCCCAGGTCGAGAAGACCACCTCAGATTACGACCGGGAGAAGCTCCAGGAGCGGCTGGCCAAGCTGGTCGGTGGCGTGGCCGTCATCAAGGTTGGTGCAGCCACCGAGACGGAGATGAAGGAGAAGAAGGCGCGTGTGGAAGATGCCATGCACGCCACCCGCGCAGCCGTGGAAGAGGGAATCGTCCCGGGCGGCGGCGTCGCGCTGGTGCGTTGCGCTCCCGCGGTGGACAAGCTGATCAAATCGCTCGAAGGCGACGAGAAGATCGGCGCCAGCATCATTCGGCGCGCCATCGAAGAGCCTCTGCGCACCATCGTCGGTAACGCCGGCGAAGAGGGCGCAGTGGTCATCGGGAAGATCCACGAGTCCAAGGACGTCAACTTCGGTTACAACGCGGGAACCGGCGTCTACGAAGACCTGGTGAAGTCCGGCGTCATCGATCCCACCAAGGTGACTCGTACGGCCCTGCAAAATGCAGCCTCGATCTCTGGTCTGCTGCTGACCACGGAGGCTATCATCGCCGAGATTCCGGAGAAGAAGGAAGCTCCAGCGCCCGGCGGCCACGGCGGCGGCATGGAAGGCATGTACTAGGAAAGGCTCTTCTGCCCGGGTGACACAACCAAGGCAGCATGATGCCCAAAGGCGAAGGCTCCGGAAGAACCCCGGACCTTCGTCTTTTTTGTTTGGCGCTCCGCGCGGCCGGGTATTTGCGCGCAAGAAGCTGCTCAAGGTCACCAACCTGTCTCGCTTCCTCCCTTGCTGTTTCTCTTCTCCGTAGCCATAATCCCCGGCCGGCATCTCCAGTTCCCCGGCATTTCGAAGGCCGTTTGTCTTTAAAACGTGGCGCAAGATGCTTCTTCTCGGATGGGGACTTACAATCGTCCAAGGCGGCGATTTCTTGCAAAGAAGGGCGCAAGGCCGCGTTTAGCTAAGCAGTTTCAGTGCAGGCGTTCCCAATGCCGCGACTTTCACGGGCGTCTTCCCCAATGAATGCGCCACTGTAAGCCCTCCTGGGGATACCCATCAACACTGAAAATGCCATCAGCGAGCAGGTATGCGTGCGGAGGGCGGATGAAGTCGATGAATCGCAGAGGTTTTTTCAGTGGCGCGGCAGCCAGTCTCGCCGTGCTGGTTTCACCCACAGTATCTGCTCAAGATGCGCGTTTGCTGGATCCATCGGATTGGAAGATGGCGGCGTTCGATCAGTTGATCAAGCACCATTATGAGGTCAAGCAGCTCTTTGACGTAACCGAAGTCGACGACGGCAGCGTATTTTTCCATATGCTGAATTGCCTGGAGGGATTACAGGTTGGATTCGGCATCGCCAACGACAAGATAAAGATTGTGGGCGCGCTGCGCGCCAAGGCAACGGTGATGAACTTCAACGATTCGTTGTGGGAGAAGTACAAGCTGGGAGAGTCGTTGAAGATCAACGACCCGCAGACCGGCAAGCCGGCGACGCGCAATATCTTTTATGCCGGTTCTACCGGCGGCGCAGCAAACCACGGCCACAAAGGCGCGAGACATGGCGACCCAGCGGAGGAGGATTCCAGCATTCGCACCCTCCAGGCGCGCGGCGTGCAATTGCTGGCCTGTCATATGGCGATCCGGGGACAGTCAGGTTTTCTGGCGAAAAAGTTCAAGCTCAAACAAGAAGATGTGCTGAATGATCTGCAAGGCAACCTACTACCCGGCGTTCTGATTGTCCCTTCCGGCGTCTCAGCGATTGCGGTTCTGGAGAGCAAGGGCCACTTTGGCTATTTGCGCATGTGAGAAAGGTTCCGTAGAACGCATTAGCTGTACTTCAGCCAGCGCAGGATCTCGGGCAGATTGGGCTTTTTGCCGTACATCAGGATGCCCACGCGGTAGATGCGTGACGAGAACCAGAGCACGGCATAGATGGTGACGAAAATCAGCCCGATCGAAAGGGCGATCTCCCAGGGCTGGGGCATCGAGATGGAGACTCGCAAGTCCATGAGCAGCGGAGCGCAGAAGGGAATCTGGGAGACGATTCGAGACACGACCGAGTTCGGATTCGTCACTACCGGAGCCAGCATCAGGAGGCTGAAGAACAGCGGCAGCATCATGAACATATTCAGTTGCTGCAACTCCTGCTCAGAGTTGGTCATGGCTCCGAGCGACGCCGCTACGGCCGAGTACAGAGCGTAGCCCAGGCCGAAGTAGACGACAAAGAAGATCACTTGAGCAAGGCTGATCTGCACGCCGCTGGTCGCCCCCATCTGCGCGGCCAGCAGACCAAAGGCGATCATCCAGATGCCCACCTGGGTCAGTCCCACAGCTCCCACACCCAGGATCTTGCCCGCCAGCAGCTCATCCGGCTGGATGGTCGCCAGCAGGACCTCGAAGACTCGCGAAGTTTTCTCCTCGATGATCGATCGCGCCACATTCATCCCATAGAGCAGCACCACCATGTACATCAGGAAGAACAGCACATAGGCCACCAGGAAGGCCGATTTCGAGTCCCCTCGCACTCCATTTCTGCCCAGAACATTCAGCGTCACCGGCGCCATCAGGGCGTCCGTCTGGATTGCCGAAAGCCCCTTGCCCGCAAGGTACTCACGGATCAACACCCGGTGCAGCGCCTCCTGGATCGCCGTCGTGGTGGCAATATCGGCCGTCGAGCGCGGCGTAAAGTCAAAGGTAGGCCGCTGACCTGCCTGCGTGGCCGGCTTGATGACCAGATATCCATCCAGCTGCTTGTTCTTCATCTCTTCGTCGAGCGTGGCATGGGAGGTGGAGAGCGGAAGAATTTCCACCGTCATTGTGCTGTTCTTGCCGTGTTCCAGTTCGTCCCTCAGGTCCTGGGCCGGCTGCGGCTGCGAAGCCAGGACGGCGATGTGTGAGGCGGTCTTCGATTTGGAAGCCAGTTCGGCCGCGCCGAACATGCCTCCTCCCATCAGAGTGGGAATGAGAATGGTGGCGATCAGAAATCCCTTGGTGCGGATGCGCTCCACATACTCCCGCCTGGCGATCAGCCAGATGTTCAGCAGCCGATTAGACATTCGCGATTCCCTCCGCCTGTTCCCGGCCAAAGCTGGCCCGTACCTGCTCGATGAATATCTCTTCCAGGGTGGGCTCTTTGACCTCGAACTTGTGGAGTACTGTCCCGCGGGCGACGGCCTCGGCGAGCACCTTCTGCGCACCCGCCTCGTGGTACAGCTTCAGGTCCGCGCCTCCGGCGTACTGTTTTGCCTCTTCCACCTCGGGATGCCTCAAAAAGCTCTCATCTCCGGAGAAGACCACGCTCACCCGATTCCTCGGATAGCGAGCCTTTACCTCACGCATGGAGCCGTCCAGCACCAACCTGCCGCGCGAGATCAGGGCAATCGCATCGCACATCTTCTCCACCTGGTCCATGCGGTGGGTGGAGAACATCACCGCCTTGCCCTCGCGGCGCAGATCTACCAGTGTGTCCAGCAGCAACTCCGCATTCACCGGATCCAGGCCGCTGAAAGGCTCATCCATGATGACTAGTTCAGGGTCGTGCAGCAACGCCGCAATGAACTGGATCTTCTGCTGCATGCCCTTGGAGAGATCTTCCGTCTTCTTTCCGATCGCCTCGGTGATCTGGATCCTCTCGCACCAGGCAAGCGAACGCTGCTTTGCCGCAGCCTCACTCAGTCCGTGGAGCCGGCCCAGGAAGACGAGTTGATCCAGCACCTTCATCTTCTTGTACAGGCCGCGCTCTTCGGGCAGATAGCCCACACGGTGCAGCATCTCCCGCTGCAGAGGCCTTTCAAACAGCCTCACCGTCCCGGAGTCCGGCATGGTCATGCCGATCACCATGCGGATGGTGCTGGTTTTGCCCGAACCGTTCGGGCCAAGAAGGCCAAACATGGTACCTGGCTCCATGGTAAGGGAGAGTCCTTCCACGGCTACCTTGGTGTCATAGACCTTACGTACCTTATTCAGTTCGACGATGGGCATTCGGGGTGGGAGCCTTCCTTCTACGCCTATCCCGATAGTCTAACGGAATACGAAAAAGCGCATCCCGAAGGATGCGCATTTTCTTTCAACACAGGGTGGGGCGGAACCCGATCCGGTCGAACCGGGACAGGCCTGTGCTGCGCCCGCCCACGGAAGGGCCGGCCCTATCCCTCTGTTCCCGATTCGCTGGGCTCGGCCCGGCCGCTCTCTTCCATCTGCTTCTGCAACTCCTCCCGACGCTTGGCGCGAGCCTCGGCGCGCTTCTCGGCCTTTTCATTCAGATCTTGTTCAGCACCCAGCAGTTCAAGATAGGCCATCTCGGAGGCGTCTCCCTGGCGCGGTCCGGTGCGCACAATTCGAGAGTATCCGCCGGCGCGATCTCCGTAACGTGGCGCCACAGTCTGGAAGAGGCGATCGACCGACTCCGGGGTCATCAGGTAGGCCAGCGCCTGCCGGCGGTCATGCACGCTGCCCTTCTTGCCCAGCGTAATCATCTTCTCTACCAGTGGCTTGGCTGCCTTGGCCTTGGTCAGGGTGGTGTGTACGCGATCGTTCAGAATCACGGAAGTTACCAGGTTACGAAGCAAAGCGCGGCGATGGCTGGTGTTGCGGCCCAGCTTGAAGCCGCCATTACGGTGGCGCATATCAATCTCCTTCGACCCGGACTTCGGCCCGGCTCGGAACTTCTTTGAGGATGGTTGGCTGTACAGCGTCCGGCTGTGGGGGAAGTCGAGGCTGCTGCGGAGCCTCCAACTCCGCAGCACCCCATCGAAACCCAGCGCCTGGAGATATCTCCTGGCCCGAGACCTACCCGTGCCGGCCGGCTTCCTCGGCAGCCGCCTTCACGAACAGGCATTCCAACCGAACGCGGGTTTCTTTAAAACGTCTCCG
>JAJYZE010000159.1 GCA_021800195.1 Acidobacteriota bacterium | reverse complement strand
AAGGCCCACATACATGTTGTGCGTGTGGGAGAGTTTGCCTGGACGGCACTGGAGCCGGAAGAAGGAAGATATCAACTGGATTGGCTGCAGCGAGCTGTAAACCTCGCTGCAAAGCATGGAATCTATGTGATCCTGGGGACGCCGTCGGCAGCGCCTCCGGTTTGGATGGAAGCCAAGTACCCGGACATCATGGTGACTGATCCAATCGGTCAGCGTTATTTCGGCGCCACCCGCAATCACTACAACTGGTGCAGCCTTCGCTATCGTCGGTTCGTGCGCGAGATCGATGAAAAACTGGCGCAACGTTTTGGAAAAAATCCTGATGTCATCGGCTGGCAGATCGATAATGAGTACTCCAGGATGTCGTTTGATGCCCAAACGCAAGCCCAGTTTCACGTCTGGCTCCAGGCGCGTTATGGGAGCATCGACCGGCTGAACCAGGCTTGGACCACCGCGTACGACAATCAGACCTACTCTGCCTTTGGCGAGATTCCGCTGGTCGATGGAACCCAGGAGAACAATCCCGGACTATGGCTTGACTCCAAACGCTTTATCACCGACTCGCTGCGCGGCTATCAAAAGGTGCAAATCGATGCCATTCGCAAGTACGCTGCACCCCGGCAAGTGATCACCACCAACATGATGGGCTGGTTTGACCTTTACGATCACTACACGGTTGCCCACGATCTGGATATCGTCGCGTGGGATAACCCGCAGGTGAGTGGAAAGTTTGATCCGGTGACCAATGGCGCGGCGAATGATCTGATGCGGGGGTTGAAAGGTGCTGATTTCTGGGTGATGGAAACCACCGCGGGGCCGCGTGGCGGTGGCGATGCCAGCGTGATGCTTCCCAAGGGGGCGATGCGGGCTGTGATGTGGCACGACATCGGCCATGGAGCGAATCTGATCAGCTATTGGCAGTGGCGCGACGCGCTCAACGGTGGGGAGCAGAATCACGGGGCGATTGTTGATGTTGACGGCCGGCCGGACCCGATTTATGCAGAGATTGCGCAGGTAGGACAGGAGTTTGAAAGAGCCGGTCCTGCTCTCCGGGGGAGTCAGGTCCATGCGCATGTGGCGATCCTGCAATCCTATCCCAGTCGCTGGACGATTAACTGGCAGAAGATGAACCCTGCATACAATGCGATCCAAGCACTATTGAACTATTACATCCCTCTGCATGACCTGGGCTACACGATTGACATCGTTCCGCCCGACCGAGATCTAAGCAAGTACAAACTTGTCATCGCGCCCGCGCTGAATGTGCTCACCCAGGCGCAGGCAACCAACCTGGAGCGCTACGTGAAGCAGGGTGGAAATCTCGTGCTAGGGCAGCGCTCGGCGATGAAGGACGATTACGATGCCCGGTGGCCACAGCTCCAGCCCGGACCGCTGGAGGGATTGCTGGGCGCACGCGTCCAGCAGTACACAGCGTTGGCGAATCCAGTTGAAGCGGATGGCGCTTGGGGAGACGCGAGGGCTCTGTTATTCGCTGAGCCGCTAACCGTGCAAGGCGCGGATGTGAAGATTCTGATGAAGTACGATGCCCCGCACTCCTGGTTCGATGGACAGCCCGCCGCGGTGACGCGGAAGGTTGGCGGTGGCTCGATCACCTACGTCGGCGCATGGCTTGATGCGCCAGCTATGCAGCGCGCCGTGCAGTGGATGGCAAGGGAAAGTGGCCTCCGTCCCGATCTTTTTGCCGTTCCCAAGGGTGTGGAGGTCTACCGGCGCCACTCCAAGGATCATGAGATCTTCATCGTCGAAAACGATGGCGATCAGAATCAGACGGTCGATCTGCCTGTGACGATGCAGAACGTGCTGACGGGGCAGACGGTGCATTCTCTTGACCTGGGGATCTACGGCGTGGCGGTTCTGGAGCAGACGCAGGCGGACGAACGATAACCGGCAGAGAATTTTGAGAGCGAGGAAAAGTTTTCCTCGGGTGATCGTGCAGAGCCGTGTCGGCGGAATGCGGCCTACCGCTCAGGAGAGGCCCGGGCTAAGACTGGAAGATGAATCTGTTGGCGCCGGAATGAACAAGGCCCCGTCGCACAAGAACACTGGGGTTCTCATCCAGAATCACTTTGGCGGTGTCCAGAGGGGCGCCGATTGCGTGTTCAGGGAGCGTCGAACGGCAGCCCAAGTAGCGTTCTGAGGGCTGATCGAGCGGATTCCAACGATTCTCGCAACCGAATCTCTTCGGCCTGTTTTCCCAGTAGATTGGACTCTAACGTGACATAGAGCGCGGCGTTGAGGTTGTACTTGCGCAGGCTCTGCTGGGCTGCGTCGGCGGCCTGGGCCAATTCAGGCAACTGGACGTCGAGCTGCTTTAGCTGGGCGGTGAGGATCTTGGATGCCTGCCAGACCTGTTCGGTCTGGCTTTGGGCGGAGTCGAGACGAGCCTGGTAGGTCTGGCGGAGGACGGCTCGGGTGGCTCGCTCGATTGCGATCTGGCCGCGATTGCGGTTGAACAGAGGGAGGCTCAAGGAAATCTCTGGACCACCGGCGTTGACGCCTTCCACTGGATCGCGCTCCAGTTCCACGCCGGCGCTGAGTGCCGGAAATTGAGCAAGAATAGCTCGACGGAGGGTCTCTTCCTGGCTTTGGTAGCCGGCCTGGAGAGCCAGAAGGTCAGCGCGGTGATGCGGCAGCGCGGCGGCGGCAGATCTATATTCAGCATCGCTGAGCGCCGGCACGGAGATGGGGCCGATGAGATGCAGATGCACACTCGGATCCAGGCCAAGCAGAGCGTTGAGGGTCTGATGGTTCAGGCTGATTTGGGCTTGCAGTTGGCGCAGGGATGTATCCGCGCTGGAGAGCGTGTACAGGTCAGTTGCGACGGTGGCGGCGGTGGCGTCTCCGCGCTGCATGGCAGCCCGGTCGCAGAGGTAGCGATTGGCGACAAGGAGCCGCGCCGAGCGGAGAACGGAAAGCAGCTGTGAGTTGGTGCGCGTCTGGATGAAGAGCTCGCGGGCCTGCTCGGCGACCTGCCATTCCTGCCAGAGAATATTGAGATTGACCTGCTGTGCCGACGCCCGTGCGGCGGCCTTGGCTGCGCCGCGGGTAAGCAACGTCTGAATCTGTTGGTTGAGCCCCAATGCGCCGCCGTAGTTCAGTGCGGAGGTTGCGAAACCGGTATTGAACTGAGGATCGGGAAGCAGGCCCGCCTGGAGAAGTTGGGCGCCGGCGATGCCGGCCTGAAGTCGCGCCGCTTTGAGATTAGGGTTGTTGAAGACAGCCAGGGTCATCACCGTGGTTTGATCAAGGCCACTCGTAGAAACAGCGTGCTCGGTGAGGCCGGGCAGCCAGAACTCTCTGGCAGTTACCGTGAGCTGTGGGGTTCTTTGGAGATCGGGCGCAGTGGGCAGCGGATCCGCATGGTAGTGTGCGCAGCCCACGAGAGAAAGGCAGAAGAGCAAAACAGTGGGAGAAAAAACGACTTGTCGGGTGTTCATGCCTTGATCTCCCTGGAGATTTGCTTGCGGCGCATGTGAAGGTAGAGCGCGGGTAACAGGTTGGTGCTGAGGATGGCGCTCCATAGGATTCCTCCGAGAACCACGGCGGCGAGACCCTGTTCCGGCGCTGCTCCCTGGCCCCAGCCCATCGCCGTGGGCAGCATGCCCAGAACGGCGGTAAGGGTGGTGAGAGCGATGGGTCGGAAGCGAACCTCGACCGCTTCACGAACCGCCGCTTCCGGGTCCATGCCGAAAGCCTCATTCCGGCGAGTACGGTAGAGGAGCACGATGCCATGGTTGAGGCCGATGCCAACCAGGGTGAGGAAGGCGATCATGCCGACGGCATTGAGCCCCACCCCGCTGATGACCAGAGCGATGGCGCCTCCGGTGAAGGCCAGCGGAATCTGCAGGAGAAGGAGACCGGGGATGAGCAGGCCGTCAAACTGTAGAATCAGGATTGCGACCAACAGCAGGAAGGCCGCCAGGGCAGCGGCGACCAAGCCGATGGCGGCATCTTCAAGCTGGGGGAGCAAACCCCCGAACTCGTAGCGATAGCCGGGCGGAAGGGGCAGGCCGGAGAGGGCTTTGCGCGCGGCTGCCATCGTGGTGCTCAAAGGGCCGGTGGGCGTGGCGAGAATTTCAAGAGCGCGTGCGCCGTCAATGTGGCGAATGGTGCTGGGAGCGGGGCCGAGGCTGATGTTGGCCAACTGACCCAGAGGGGTCCAGCCATCCGTGCGGATGGGCAGACGGGAGAGTGTGTTCAGGGACTGGCCGGGTGCGTCCGCCAGTCGAAGGTACAGCGCGAGGGAGACGTTATCCTGGGGTATCTGCGCCACGATGGCACCGTTGAGCAACGGAGAGATCTGCGCATAAAGCTGTGCTGGGGTGATATGCCGCGCGGCGAGGGCCGCGGTCTTCGGTGTGATTTGGACTTGTGTGATGAGGTAGCCGTCATTATTGAAGATGCCGCTGAGCGCTGGGATGGGACGAAGACGATCGGTGATCTGCGCGGCGAGTGAGCGCATCGTGGCAATGCTGCTGCCATAGACGTCAAGAACGAAGGGCTGGGGCAGACCAAAGAGACTTTCGCCGACTCGCTCGATGGTGGGTGTGTCGATGGAGGTTTGCACGCCGGCCAACCGGCTTTCTTCCGTCAGCCGCTTGCTGATAGCATCCAGCGAGTTGACCTTGATGCTGTGCCTGAGGGTGATCTGAATCTCGCCGGAGTAAGCAGGATCAGTGTAGATGCTGTTGGACGAGGAGCCAATGCGAGCGTAGATATGCTTAACAGCGGGGTCGGACGCCATGTGTTTCGTCATGGTCATGACTGCGGCCTGGGTATCCACCAGCGAACTGCCGGGAGGCAAAGTGAAGCTTTCAAGCAATACCCCTTCATTCGGTAGCGGAAGGAAATCAATCGGCACAAGGATGAGGCCGGCGAGGCTGGCAAGAAGGAGAGCGACACAGACGCTCATGCTCCAGCGCGGGTAACGGGATACGATTCCAAAAAGAAGCCGATTCTTTCCACGCAGGAACTCAAGCGCTTTGCCCGCAAGAGTAGGTTTGGTGCGAGCCTTGGCTCCCAGGAAGCCAAGGCAGAGCGGAATCAAGCTGACCGAGATCAGCAAGGAGGCGAGCAGCGAGAAGGTCATCGCCAGGGCAAAGGGAAGGAAGAAGAGGCCGGCGAGGCCGCCGACGAAAAGCAAAGGCGTGAAGGTGGAGACGGTGGCGAGGGTGCCAGTGACATCGGGACCGGCGATATCCTTAAGGCCTTGTACGACGCCGGTCCAGCGGTCGTCGCCCTTTTCCCAACGGTGGTAGATGCTCTCTAGAACGATGATGCCGTCGTCGCAGAGCAAGCCTACGGCGACGGTGAGAGCACCAAGGGTCATCAGGTTGAGGCTTTGTCCGGCGGCGTATAGGCCGGCGATGCCCAGCAACAGAGAGAGAGGGATGCTAAGGGAAAGGATCCAGATGCCGCGGCCGGCGCCGAGAACCCAGAGCAGAACGCCAATCGCGAGTATGCCGCCCAAGAGAAGATTGCGGCTGAGATCCGTGCCGACGCTTTTGACCAAATGGCCCTGGCTGTAAATTCGCACCCAGTGAGCGCCCGGCGGCAGTTGCCGGATGTTGGCGTTCAAGTACTGTTCTATGTTTTCAGCCACAGGGATGGTGGATGCATCGGGTTGCTTGAAAATAATCATGGCCACGCTGGCATGGTTGTCCAGCAGAGCTGCATTCAGAGTGGGTACAGCGGCTCGCACAACGTGTGCCAGGTCATGCAGCGGAATAGGGCCGCCGGAAGATGCAACAGGGATGTCTTCCAGATCGGCGATATGGCGGGGAAGGCTCCGGACCTCGATGAAGATATCCTGATGGCCTGCCGTGATGTAACCTCCGGGGTTCAGAAGGACCTGTTGTTGAAGAGCACTGAGCAGGGCCGTGACGGAAACGCCGTAGCGAACCATAGCGCCCAGATCGGGCTGGACCCAGAGAGCTTCTTCGCCAGCGCCATACACTTCAACCTGGTAGACGCCGGGCAGGGCGCGGAGTTCAGGCGCAATGTTGGCCATGATAGCGTGCTGGGTTTCGGTAGGGGACACCGATGCCGGGATCTGAAGAGCATAATCAGCTACTTCGTCGATGGCATTGCCCATAATCTCTGAAACAGGTTGCACGCCGGGCGGCATCTCTGGATGGGCACGATCAATGGCTCCGTTGACGGACATGAGGTCCATCTGGTTACTGGTGCCCTCGCGAAAGCGGATATCGGTCTCCACAACGCCGTTACCCATGCTGGAGCGGACATCGACGATATTGGGTAGAGATAGCAGCTCACCTTCCAACGGCCATGCAATCCCGGTTTCGAGCTCCGTGGCCGTGGCGCCGGGCTGATGAGTGATGACGCTGATCATCGGATAGTTGAAGCGAGGCAGCACTTCCACAGGAATCTTCCACCAGGCATAGACACCATAGGCAACAAGAGCACCGTAGATCAGGACCCAGAAGATTGGCTGCAAAAGGAGATTGCGAAGAAAGTTCTTCTCAGTCATGGGCGTCAGTCGGGTATCTGGAACTGTTCGGCTATTTTTGCGTGGAAGAGAAGATAGGCGTTGTTGACGATAACCTGCATTCCAGGCGTCAGACCATTCTTGATAAAGGTATTCCAGCCTTGAGCATGGTCAGGCTCCACTTGCTGAGCATGGTCACCCTTGCGGTTATGAACCAGCACCCACCATTTGCCTTGACTGAGAACCAGCGCACGGGTGGGTACGATGGCGAAGTTCTGCTTTGGAAGGTCGATACGAGCCTCACCGGCCTCTCCATTGATCCACGCATGGCTGTTACGCGGGGGGCAGAGAAAGACAGATTCGCCGCCGCCGGCGGCAAGACTTCCGGCGACGGAGCAGACGCGGACGCGGA
>JAJYZE010000158.1:1677-6885 GCA_021800195.1 Acidobacteriota bacterium | reverse complement strand
GTTGAACTCACGGATGCGCCGCGCAATCAACTGCGTGTACTGGGAGCCGAAGTCCAGAATGAGGATCACGGAGGAGGATGGGCTGGACATAGCCTGAGGGTAGGGGGTGGTCACGCTACAAGTGTAAATTGAGGCATCCTCAGCCTCTCGAGCCTCCTGGCTCCTTCTGCATCGCTCGCCACAGCCGCAGATGGGCCACCGTCTGCACCACGTGGAAGTAGTCCAGAGAGGTCATGTAGAGCAGGATCACGCCCACCCACCAGAGGCGCAGGAACGCCGGGCTCTCCAGATTGGCGAAGGGCAGCGGGCAGGCGGAGAAGACCATCGCCAGCACCAACAGGGCGATCTTCACGATGGACATCACCAGGTTCACCTCCAGTAGCTTGCCGCCGGCGCGGCGGCTGCCCAGGGCCTCCTTCAGGCTCGCCACGACGCCAAGCTTCAGTTGCATCGCCAGGAGCGGAGCCAGTTGCAACGGCCAATTGACCATCGCCCACAACACATACACCAGCAAACTCCCGCAGATGAGCAGCGCGCTGTAGAGCACAAGATCCGGTTCAACGCCCTTGGCTGCCGGCGCGGTGATGGCAATGACGCCTGCCTCCCGCATCAGGCCGGCCCACATCATCCAGGCTGCGGTGAGCAGAGCGCTGCGCAATGCGTAGAGCCCCAGCATCGTCCAGCGCTGCGCCGCCAGGGTTTGGTCCAGCCGGCGGAGGACCTCGCTTCGTCCCAGGGTCGCCATGCCTAGCCAAAGGAGGGTGGCCAAAGGTAGCAGCCAGGCCGCCACTGATTCTGCGGCAGGCAGTACCGCTGCCCAGGCCGCACCTATGGTGGAGAGCGCAGCCACAGGCTGAAAAACCGTAATCGCCTGCAGGGCCGCGGTGTCCAGATGAACTGCGGGCGGGCCACCCTGCATGATCCTCCAGACCCGCCAGGCAATCAGCGCCAGCACCGGCGCTCCGGCGGACCATCTCCACAAAATCTCCATCGCCGAGAGCGAAGGGCGATGCCAGACCTCGGTCATGACGCCGACGAAGAATTGTGTTCCGCGAACACGTCCGGGCGGTCCCTCGGGCCCGACTCTTATCGCTGCCCCATCCTTCATCGCCGCGGCCGCGCCCAGGGTCTGGCCAGCCGCCGGACCCGGCGCAGGTCCATCCGTTGCTTGCGCCTTGGCCGGGGACCCTGCCACTACTTCACCACCAGATTCACGAGCTTGCCGGAGGTCTTATCAATCACCAGATGCTTCACAATGGTCTTGTCCATCAGCCGCGCCTTGACCCGCTCATCAGAGAGCGATGCCGCCTTGATCGCGGCTTCATCCGCATGCGCGGGCAGCTTGATCACATTCGCCAACTTGCCATTCACCTGCACGGGCACCTCGATCTCCTGCTCCCTGGCCAATTCGGCGTTGGCCAGCGGCCAGGCCTGCGCAAACACCTGCCCGGAGCCACCCATCTGCTGCCATAGCTCCGCGGCCAGAAAGGGAGCAAACGGCGCAAGGAGAAGGGTCAGCGTGCGCAGCAGCTCTGCCAGGGTGGCGCTTGAGACCTCACCGGAGTCCAACGACGGCTCGGCGGCGGTGATCTCATTCACCAGGATCATGATGGCGGCGATGCAGGTGTTAAAGTGCCAGCGCGCCTGGAAGTCCTCGGTGATCTTGGCGATGGTCTGGTGCAACGACCGGAGCAACCTCTGCGCGGTTTCAGACGCGGTACACGGCCGGCCCGCAGCCTGGCGGACGGTCTCAGCGTACTTTGCCCCCAGCCGGTAGACCCTGGCCAGGAACCGGCTGATCCCCGCCACGCCTTCTTCCTGCCACTCCAGATCGCGGTCCGGAGGAGCGGCGAAGAGCGCGTACATTCGTGTGGCGTCGGCTCCGTAGCGCGCAATCATGTCATCGGGCGAAACCACGTTGCCCTTGGACTTGGACATCTTGGCGCCGTCCTTGATCACCATTCCCTGAGTAAACAGCCGCTCGGCCGGCTCCGCGTTGCGGATCAAACCCATATCGCGCATCACCCTGGTCCAGAACCGCGAGTAAATCAGATGCAGAATGGCATGTTCCACCCCGCCGATGTACTGGTCGATGGGAAACCAGTAATTGGCCGTCTGGGGATCGAACGGCTGATTTGCGTTCTTCGCGTCGGTATAGCGGTAGAAATACCAACTAGAGTCGACAAACGTGTCCATGGTGTCGGTCTCACGCCGCGCTGGTCCTCCGCACACCGGGCAGGTGGTGTGCAGAAACTCCGGCGCCCTGGCCAGCGGCGAGCCACCCGCCTGGGTGATCTCCACCCGCTCGGGCAGGAGCACGGGCAGAGCGCTCTCCGGCAGGGGCGCCACGCCGCCCGGCGCGAGACCCTCGTGGCCGCGTTCGCAATACACCATAGGGATCGGCGTCCCCCAATAACGCTGACGACTGACGCCCCAGTCCTTCAACCGATAGGTGGTGGTCTTTTTGCCGAAACCCTTCTGCTGGGCAAAGAGCGCCATCTTCTCCTGGGCTGCGGTGCAACTCTGGCCCGTCCATTCACCGGAATCTAAAAGCACGGCCTCTTCTCCGATGTACGGCAAGGGAGCATCTTCCTGGCCCGCACCGGCAACCACCCGCTTTACGGGCAGCCCATATTTGGAAGCAAACTCGAAGTCGCGTTCGTCGTGGGCGGGGACGCTCATGATCGCGCCCGTCCCGTAGTCGGCCAGAATGTAGTTGGCTACCCAGATGGGCAGCCCCTCGCCGGTGAAGGGGTTGACCGCCGTCCTTCCGGTAGGCACGCCGTGCTTCTCAATGTTGCCGATATCGCCAGTCTCGCGCGCGGCCTTCTGCTCGGCAACCATGGTGGCAACGGCACTGGACAGCGCCGGGTCGATCTTGGCCCATTCCTTGACCAGAGCGTGCTCGGGAGCCAACTGGAGGGAGGTTGCCCCAAAGATCGTGTCGATGCGCGTGGTGAAGACCCTGATCCTGGCTGCTTTCTCCTGAAAGCCCCACGGTGGCCTCACCGCGAACTCCACCTCCGCGCCCTCGCTTCGGCCGATCCAGTTGCGCTGCATGGTGCGCACCTTCTCCGGCCAGCCGGGCATCTTGTCCAGGCCATCCAGCAACTCGTCGGCATAGCGGGTGATGCGCAGAAACCACTGTTCCAGCTCGCGCTGCTCGACGATCTGCTCCTCATGCCGCCAGCAGCAGCCGGCCACCACCTGTTCATTGGCCAGCACGGTAGCGCACTGCGGGCACCAGTTCACCTTGCTGGACTTGCGGTAAGCCAGGCCCCGTTCCACCAACTTCAGAAAGAACCACTGGTTCCAGCGGTAGTACTCCTGCAGACAGGTGGTGACCTCAGTTCCGGCCCAATCGTAGCTGTAGCCGATGCGGCACATCTGCGCCTTCATCTGCGCGATGTTCTTCAGGGTCCACTCGCGGGGAGGAGTGTTGTTTTTCAGCGCAGCATTCTCCGCCGGCAAACCGAAGGCATCCCATCCCATGGGATGCAGCACGTTGTAGCCGCGCATGCGCATGAAGCGCGCCAGGGCATCGCCGATGGCATAGTTGCGCACATGTCCCATATGCAACTGCCCGCTGGGGTAGGGCAGCATCTCCAGACAGTAGAACTTGGGCTTTCCGCACGTAGCGGGCTCGGCGGCATAGAGATCGGGCTGGGCGTCCCACTGGGCCTGCCAGCGCGGCTCGATCTCGTCAGGGTTATAACGCTGGGGTTCGTTGCGTTCTACGCCGCGCTTCGTGGCGTCCCATGTCCTTGCCTGGTCCATACTTCATTGTAAAGAACTCTCCGCCGGGCTCTCCTCAGGGCTGGGACCCGTGCCAAGCCCAGCGGGAGGCAGGGCTTGCACCCTCAGCAATCTCTTTCTCTTGCTGTGTCCGAAACGGGCCGCCGGCCGGATGCCGCGGACCTTGATCGTCGGCGAGCAAGCCGTCGATTCGCCCCGGATCCAAATCTCACCCGATCCACCTTCATCGCATCCAGCCTCATTGGATCCTTTGCCGTATCCGGCGCCAGACGCATCCAGGAGGTCACAACCCTCTTACCGTCTTTTCGTCTCACGCCGGATCAAAGCTGCTTCTACAATAAACGCATGCATGACGTTGTGGTCTATTCACGCAAAGGATGCCATCTCTGCGACGTGGTGAAGGATACCTTGGCTCAACTCCAGGGCGCGGCGGATTTTCAATGGCGCGAGCTGGACATCGACGCGGATGCGACGATCCGTGAACGCTATAACGATGAGATTCCCGTCGTCTTCATTGACGGCCGCAAGGCATTCAAGTACCACATGGACAAGGATCGATTTTTGCGCGCTGTTTCCGGCCTGTCCTGAAGCACGTCAGGGCAGATGGTCCCGAAGCCTGCTCGCGCCTGGGCGCGGCTCTGGCCCGCACCCCAACGGAAGACGCCTCAGGGAAGCGTGCGAATCATAATGTTGCGAAACCAGAGCTTGTCTCCCGGGTCTCCTTTCGGCTCTGTGCCCTGCAGCGAGATATGGCCGATGTGATACTTGCTGTAACCAGGCATCTTTTTGAACTTGCTGGAATCGATGAGTTGCTGCCACTGTGCATCCCAGAGGTGGGTGTCAATGACTTCGTGACCATTCTGATACAGCTGCAGATGTCCGTGGTCGGCAATGATCTCGAAAGAGTTCCATTCGCCCGCCGGCTTTACCCATTCGACTTTGTCCGAGATCATGTCAAAGATGTCCCCGGAGCGCTCTTTGAGGACGCGGCTGTCGGGAACCGTGCAAGCCAGATCGGCGATCTGCATCTCAACTCCGGTGTCGTAGGTGTTCCGGTACTGGGGAGATTCGTGGACGTAAAACATGACGCCGCTGTCGATGCAAGGGCGCGCCTTCCATTCCAACTTGAGGTCGAAGTTTGCGTACTCCTTGTCGGTCACCAGGTCGGCAAAATCTGCCGGCGGGTCCTGATTGGTCTTGCGAAGCTGGATCGCGCCGTCGATAACCGACCAGTCTTTGCCCGTTTTTGTTTCGTGGTAGGAGTGCCATCCTTTCAGATCGTGGCCGTCAAACAGCAGATGCCATCCCTGCTGCTTCTCCTGCGGGGTAAGAGTGTTCGGCGGTTGCATCTGGGCCCGGGCCATACCCAGAATGAAAATAGGGGCGGCCAGAAGCATCCCCATCGATCTGCTCATCGTCATCCCCAACCCTCCTGCGTGGAACCTTCGCGGC
>JAJYZE010000158.1:0-1667 GCA_021800195.1 Acidobacteriota bacterium | reverse complement strand
CGGCCCCATAGAAGGTGTAACATGTTGCGGGATTCTCTGCACCGTTTTACAGCGACGGCAGTTCCATACAGCCAGACGATTCCAACCCCGGAAGATTCCGGTCAAAGTATTCTCGTCGCCCGGCTATTCTTCCAGACCGCCAAGTCTCCGAGACCCCCAAGTCTCCGAGACCCCCAAGCCAGCCCCGACCGGGAACCTTGTGTTGATGCCCTTTCCGCAAAATCCGGCCACTTGCGCCGGTGGCGCAAGCCGTGTCCTATGATAGGAAGGCTTCCTCATCGCTGACGCAAGAGGAACGTGGAGGATCCATGCGCCTGCTCTGGCGGTTTCCCTGCTCTCTACGCCTTGCCCTGGCTGCGGCCATGACCCTTGCCGGCTTTTCCGCCAACGCTCAGTCCTCCGGCCATTACAGGATGCTCAATCACGCTGCATGGGCGCGCACGGACAAAGGCAAGGTAGAGGGCTTCTACGAACTCCATCGGACAGTCCGCGCCTTTCTGGGCATTCCCTACGCGGCTGCGCCCGTGGGCAAGCTGCGCTGGAGACCGCCGCAGCCGCATCGCAAGTGGTACGTCCGCCCCGCCAAGGCCTTCGGCCCCCACTGCATTCAGTTCGGCGCCTACCCGGACATGATCTTCCGCGACCCTGGGGCCAGTGAGGACTGCCTGACACTGAACGTCTGGACTCCGAGCGGCGCCAAGCCCGGAAGCTTGCCGGTGATGGTCTGGATCTACGGTGGCGGCTTTACCGCCGGCGGCACCTCAGAGGCTCGCCAGGATGGGGAGTATCTGGCCCGCCGCGATGTTGTGGTGGTGTCCATGAACTATCGGCTGGGAATGCTGGGCTTCCTCGCTTTGCGTTCGCTGGCCGAGGAGGAGCCATATCATGCCGCGGGTGACTACGGGCTGCTGGACCAGGCAGCCGCTCTGGCCTGGGTCCGGCATAACATCAGCGCCTTCGGCGGCGACCCGAATAACATCACTTTGTTTGGCGAATCGGCCGGATCTTTCTCTGTGAGCGCGCAAATGGCCTCGCCCCTCTCCAAGGATCTGTTGGCCCAAGCCATCGGCGAGAGTGGCGCCGCCTTTTTCAGCTCCGGACTTCCCTGGGAGCCGTTGCAAAGCCGGGAAATCAGCGACTCCGCCCTGGTAAAGAAAGCTCTGGGCACGGATGACTTGGCCGCGCTGCGCAAGATCTCCGCCTCAACTCTGGCCAACACGGCCGCCTTCCGCAGCGTCGGCGCCTTCGCTCCGGACATCGACGGCTATTTTCTTCCCGCGAGCCTGCCCAGCCTCTATGCCGCCGGGGAAGAGGCCCACATCCCGCTGCTGGCCGGCTGGAACGCGGATGAGGTTCGAGGGATGGTCCTGTTTGCTCCCATGGCCACCACTGCGGCCAGCTTCACCAACACGGCGCGCCGGCAGTTCGGCGCCCAGGCCGACAAGTTTCTCAGCCTCTATCCGGCGCGCAGCGACGCGCAGGCCGTGCAGTCGGCCGGCGACTTCGCCGGAGACAGCTTCATCGCCTACTCCACCTGGCGCTGGCTGGAGGCCCATGTGGCCACCGGCGAAGCCGCCACCTATCGCTACCGCTTCGACCTGCCTTCGCCCACGGACAAATTCCACCATCCCGGCTCGGGAGCCTTCCACTCCGACGACATCGAGTAC
>JAJYZE010000157.1 GCA_021800195.1 Acidobacteriota bacterium | reverse complement strand
TAGTCTGCCCGAAGTACGGAAAACTACACTTGTTCAGAGCGCCAACGCCCAATACCCTGGCAACTCGACCCAAAATTCGACTCAGATTGAGAAATATCAACCCAGCCGATACTTGATCAGAGTCGCCTTAGCGCAAACGGACTCCGGAATCGGCGAGGAGCTAACGCCAGTTGTTCCCGGGTGCCGACATGGAAGGCGGTGCGTCTTCCGGCCGGCTGCCCCATTGACGATTTGGTGTCTCGCCCATCTCCAGCACCAGGGTCGCGCCGTTGGCGATGTCGGATTGGCTGAACCAGGGCTTGGTTAGCGGACGTCCATTCAGCGTCGCGGACTGGATGTACTTGTTCTTTGCCGAGACCTGCCTGGCGATGATCGTGAGGCTCTTTCCATCTCCCATCCGGATGACGCTGTTGGCAAAGATGGGGCTGCCGATCTCATAGACCGGGCTGCCCGGGCACACGGGATAGAAACCAAGCGCGCTGAGCGCATACCAGGAAGACGTCTCCCCGCCGTCATCGTCACCGGGAATGCCGAGTGGGCCGTCACCATACCAGACGCTCATCATCTGCCGAACTCGGCGCTGCGTCTTCCAGGGCTGGCCGGAGAAGTCATACAGGTAGGGTATGTGGAAGCTCGGCTCATTGCCTTGCGCATACAAGCCCACCAGTCCGGTAGCATCCGGAAACTGATTGAGGAAGCGGAACTTTGAGGTTCCGAGCGGCTCGACGAACAACTGATCCAGTCTGGCGTTGAACGCTTCGCGGCCGCCCATTAACTGGATCAGCCCCGCTACATCGTGCTGCACGCTGAACGTCCAGACCCACCCATCCATCTCGGTGAAGTAGTTGCGCGCGCCCTGTCCTCCACCCAGTCTGGGATCGTAGTTCGCCACCCACTCTCCGTCGGCGCTCTTGGGAGCCATGAAGCCAATCCCCGGATGGAAGACATTCCGGTAGTTCCCCGCCAGCTTGATAAAAGAATCGGCATCCGCGTTCTTGCCCAGCGCCTTGGCCAGCGTAGCTACGCACCAGTCGTCGTAAGCGCTCTCCAGCGTGACGGAAACCGCCTGGCGAAGCTCGCCAGTCACCTGCGGCACTGTCTCCTTCTCGCCGTAAGCCAGTGCCGGAAAGAAGCCCTTCTGCAGATACTCCCGTCCTAGCCGCGTCATCGGCCCGCTGGTCCACGGAAGCATGCTGGCTTGCAGAGCGTTCTTCTTCATCGCGGCATAGGCTTCCTCCACGTTGAAGTCGCGGTAGCCCTTCTCGTACGCATCCAGAATGATCTGGTCGGCATGATGGCCAATCATCACCGCTTTGGGCCCGGAAACGGATGGGAAGGACGGCATCCAGCCGCTCTGCCGGTACATCCGCAGGTAGGACCGGATCATATCTTCCTGCTGTTTGCCGTTCAACAAAAGCTGCAGCGGATGCATGGAACGGAAGGTGTCCCAGGCGCCGTCATTCACGTAAAAATCATGCCCATGCGCTGCATGCACCTGGTGGTCATAGCCGCTGTAATAGCGGCCATC
This sequence comes from Acidobacteriota bacterium, assembly GCA_021800195.1. Taxonomy (GTDB): domain Bacteria; phylum Acidobacteriota; class Terriglobia; order Terriglobales; family Acidobacteriaceae; genus Granulicella. The sequence goes on along the minus strand of JAJYZE010000157.1, from coordinate 5,362 downwards.
TTCGGTGATATCCGTCATGCGCTGGAGTGAGCGGTACAAGGCTGTGTAAAAGATGGTCCTTTGCCGGCGCGTCCCGCCCGTCACCGCAATCTGTCCCAAAGCGTGATTCCAAACCGCCCGGGCCCGCTGCTTCACCTGATCAAAGTCCCAGGCTGGAATCTGTTCCTCCAGGTTGCGCCTGGCCTGGCCGGCGCTGATGTAAGAGATTCCGACGCGTACCTCCACGGTCTCTCCTGCGCCGGTATCCAACGTGCCCGCATAGCCCACCTTTGCGCCCCTCTGCTCCGCGGTGTGCGAGATCTGTGTTCCCTGCCAGGTCTGCCACTGCTGCATGGGCTGAGAAAAGACGGCGTAAAAGTACTCCCGCGTCACCTGGTTGGAACTGGGAGGAAACCCGTTCTGACCATAAGCTCCAAAGACCCGTCTGCTGCCCTGCACCACGCTGCTTCCCTTTACCTCCAGGGCCGCGTCGCCTTGCATCCGCAACGCCACGTGGGCCTGTTTGGCTGCGGGAAAGGTGAAGCGGTAGATCACCGCGTTCCGCGTGACCGTGTACTCCGCTTTGATTCCCCAGGTCTGCAACTCGGCTTCGTAGAAATAGGGTGTCGCTTCCTCCAGGTCATGGTCGTACTCGGAGGCATACGTCGTCGCGTGCGCATCCACCGCGCCTGTGGAGACCATCAGGGTGACAGGTCCGGTAGGGAAGCCGTAGATCTTGTCCGCCAGGTAGCGGTCTCCCATCCCCGGCGTCGTCTCCGGCGCCACCCGCGCCATTCCAAATGGGTACTGGACCAGCGGCTGCGTGGAGGTCAGCAGGATGCCGATGCCGCCAATGTTCGGATTCACATCATCCACCGGTTGCAGGCCCGCGGAGTCTTGCGCATAAATGGGGCTCAGCGCGGACACAGCGGTTAGCAGAAAAGCTCCGGAGCGCCTCATGATCAGCATTAGGATGCGGTTTCTCAATGCGCTTCCTCCCTTGAAGCTGCCGGGTTGGCTAGGAGGCTGGCCGTCCGCCCCAGCCCGCCAACCATCTTACGGTGAACGAGTTGATCCATGCGCACCGGCCAGGACCGCCTTCCAAGACCGTACTCGCAGCTTGCTTCTGTTCTGGTCCAACGGCCTGGATGGGATCTCGCCTCCGGGTGTCTTCAAGGCAGAGCCGCGGGAGAACCCAGCCGGTGGATCATGTCCAGCGCATCTCTACCTGCGTTTTGCGAGTTGCAAACTCCTCATACGGGGAGATTAGGAGCTCCTTGAGGGGGCGAAGACCGTCAGTATAGGCGAGCATGACGGCGACGACATTGTCCGTTGTTCCATCCAGATGCAGCCAAGGCTCGGGCATGTAGAACTCACTCTGCGGTCCGGCCGCCTGATAGTAGCCCGCGAACCTTCCGTTCACGTAAAGCAGCGCGTCACGGTCCGCGTCAACCCTCAGCTTCCAGGGACAGAAGTGCTCCGCGGAGCCTCGAAGAGGAAATGCGGCTCGAAACCACGTGTAAGCAGGCACAAGGTCAGCCGCCCCGTCCGGCTGGCCGGGTCGGCCCGGCCGCCACTCCTGCGAGGGAACTGCTCGATGTGGGGTGGTGAGCGGCGCGGAAGGAAATCTTTGAATCGCGACCTTGTCTATGGCCGACGAGCTGCGCTGATCGCCCAGACGAATGCTGGTGATCCCTTTCATCTCCGCCATGGCGGAGCCCCCATTTGGGCTGCCGAATGCCTCGTAGGAGATCTCCAGTAAATTCGTCCCCTTTTTAGCCCAGTGATCCAGCTCGCACGAGACAAGCTTCTCCGGCGATGAGAGCTCTGGAATCCGGTGGCCATTGAGAAAGACCTGCTTTGGATCCTCGGTCTGCGTCTCGAGATAGAGTCTGGACTGGTTCCGGTACTCGAAGGCAGCGCGATATTTCACGTATCCGTAGGGCAGTCCGCCCAGCTTCTCCAGAACGGTGGGAGCGGTGTTGAGCCACTCTCCCTGGGCAAGATCAAACCGTTCCACCAAGAACTCGCCGGTGTTGAGAGCTACCGGCCGGCAGGGAAGTTGCGGCGTGCTGATCTCCACCTGACATCGCCGCCAGAGCGGATCGTATTCGAACTTCGCCGGCTTTCCATCCACCAGGAATGCAACCGGCTGCCTGGCCGTCAGCACGCACAGTGGGTGATCGCCCTCTACATATTCAAGGGTCATCGCTGCGCGACTCTGGTCGGCTTGGCTGGCGCTCATCAGCGCGCAATCGGTCAACACCGCGGCATCGATCCGCCTGTCCGCGCCGGAAGAGGGCTGTTCCACCATCCATGCCCGCCCGGCCAGTCTGCGCGGCAGCACCACAATCTGCAGCTTGCCATTCCAGAGAAACATCTGTGGCGACATTCCGACGGTCGTTGCAAAGATGGCCGTTCTGGTCTCCGCATCGAAGCTTTGGTAGAGAACAGCGCCCTGAATTTGCGGCTCCTGTTCCGCGAGCAGGGCGATCTCCGCCAGCTCTCCTGGAGCTCCGTAGACGAAGAGGACGTCTCGGTCGCCAAGCCGCCCGCAGGCAAGAAACTCCACAGAGGAGTAACGAAGCTGCTCGCCGCAGACGGGGATCTGCACCGGCAGCAGCTTCATCCCCCGTGCGCTGATCGCAAGCTTTCCCTGGCTGGGAATCGTGATCTGCTGCCCGTTCTCGCCGGCAGGGTCGGGGAACTTGAGTTGAAACTTCTGATCGGCATTGGCGTTCTCTCGCACAAACAGGACACCGCTCTGCCGGCTCCTGCGCAGACTCACGGAGACGCCGGGATGGGTTGAGACGGCGCTCTCCGCTTCCCCGGCGCGAACCGTCATCGATCCAAACTGGTCCAGAAAGCTGCCGATTAGGCGCGCGGCGTAGTATTTGCTCCATAGGCCGCCCGGCTCCCTCAGCGGCGCGGCATAGTCGTACGAAGTGGTGATCAGGCGCGCGGCCCATTGGAAGTTGGTGCCACCAAATCCCATATAAAAGTTGGCGAAGGAGACCCCCTGCTCGATGACGCTCTTGGTCAGCAGGTTGAGTTGAGCCGCGTCGACGCCGGGTTGATCCACGGAGAGCTTGCCTCCGTACTGGCTGAACCAGCCGCCCTGCAGTTCGGCAACGCCCAGCGGTGACATGGGCTTTTGCTTTCTCAGCTTGGCGAGCTCCGGCGTGATCTGCTTCTGGATGTTCCAGCGCGGGTAGAAATCGCAGGTGTCGGTGATCCTCGCCATCAACGGATTGGAGTCATCGCGCGTCTGACGGCACCAGTTGGTGATGAGTGGAACATTGATTCCCCTCTTCCAGGCCATGTTGGCCAGGGCGGTGATGTACTTCACCTTCTGCGCAGCGGGCAGCGGCCAAAAGTCATACTCGTTTTCGATCTGGACCAAGATAACGGGCCCGTCTTCCGTAATCATGTTCTTACGCGCAATCGGAAGCACCAGGTCGTACCAGCCCTGTGACGTCTTGATGCTCTCCGGCGCGTCACTGCGCAGCGGGAACTGCTGGGCGATGATCCAGTGCGGAAACCCTCCTGCATCCCACTCCGCGCAGGCATAGGGCCCAATCCGCAGGATCATCCACAGCCCCATCTCCTTGACCAATGTGATGAAGGCTTCGAGTTCGGTCATGTCGGCCCGACCCTCCATCGGCTCGTGGTAGTTCCAGAAGACGTACGTTTCAATCGTGTTGATGCCCGCCAGCTTCAGCTTCAGCATCCGGTCGCGCCACAACTCCCTGGGGCAGCGACAGTAGTGGAAGGAAGCGCTGTAAAGAAAGCGGTCCTGGCCGTGAATCGTAAAGCACTGCGAGTCATAGCGGATGATCTGGGGATGGCTGAACTGGGGCTGGTCCTCCGCCAGCATGGCGGCTCGGGATTTCATTCCCGGCAGAGCGAAAAGATGCAAGGGCTTGGAGTAATGGGAAAGGATGGGTAGCGAGGTCAGTTGCCCAAGGAAGGTTCTTCTGGAAGTCACTGGATGCATCCTCCTGCTCTGCTGGTGCCGGTCTGCTGGCAAGCGCCCTTGCCAATCTTTTTGCATGTTAAGCCAATCGATGGGCCCAATCGGCGCGTCGGATCGACGCACCTGAGTCTTTGAGTGAACCTGGGGGAAAGACTGGCTTCTGGCAGGAGGACCGCGAAGGGGGTGAGCTTCGCGAACCGCTTCGGACAGGAGTCACTCCCGTGTCGGCTGACACGCAAAAGCTTACCGGTTCGGGGTGGAAGAATCAAAGCGAGGCAACAGGCAGGGCTAGATCAGGGTGGGTCAGGGGGAGGGGTTGCGCAGCGCATCCAGATGCGGTACTCTAAATTTGTTGTTTGATGCTTCGCGCTGTGTTGCCCCGAGAGTGGTTGGGGAGCACGCAGCAAGACGGAGCGCAGTCCAAGCGTTTGTAAGCGGCAATCGAGCTCATTGAGCTAACCGCGCCAAGCCCAAGTTACTGCATACCTAAATCCTGAGGCGAAGGCCGAAGGAGAGAAGAAGCTGAGTGCTTCGCGCCTTGAGATGCAGGGCGTTGCGTTGTTTTGACAACTTGCGCTGTTGCGGTCGTTTCCCCTTGTGTCTCATGCGGAGTTCGCGGGCGGGAAGCGGCAAGCTGACTCCAAGCCCGAGCCGGGAGCCCACGAGCTTAAATGTTCGGGCGCTATCTACGAGTCGAGTGTCTACTGGTCCCGACGTTTGCGTTGGCAAGCTACAAAGATCCGGCCCGAAGATCCCGCCAAGGTACTGCAAACGACAAGACGGAACGGTGATAAAAAAATCTTGACATTAGATGGCCAACTGCGATACTCTTAAAAAGTTCGCGCAAAATGCTGCAACAAAGCCAGCGAGTACGCAGCTTTCGTTCCGCAGCGCAGGGCGTCAAGCCGCTCCCAACAGCGCAATCAAGTTCGAGGACACAAAGCCAAGGCAAGGCCTGGCGTTGGTCCTTGATCCAAAACTGTCCGCTCAGGCGAGAACAGTTCGGATCTTTGACAACATAGTTGAACGTGCCAGTCGTGAGATGACTTGAAGTTTAGTTGTGTCATTCTCACACGAATTAACCTCCGCTGCTTTTCGAGCGAGCGGAGGCGCTCGACCTTGCGGACCTCCGTCCTGGCAAGGGAGAGCAAACCAAGATTAAACGAGAGTTTGATCCTGGCTCAGAATCAACGCTGGCGGCGTGCCTAACACATGCAAGTCGCACGAGAAAGAGGCTTCGGCCTTGAGTAAAGTGGCGCACGGGTGAGTAACACGTGAATGATCTACCTCCGAGTGGGGAATAACTGAGAGAAATCTTAGCTAATACCGCATAACACTTACGAGTCAAAGCAGCAATGCGCTTGGAGAGGAGTTCGCGGCAGATTAGTTAGTTGGCGGGGTAATGGC
>JAJYZE010000156.1 GCA_021800195.1 Acidobacteriota bacterium | reverse complement strand
CCCATCTGCTGGATCGTCGGGCTCTCCCAGCCCGGCCACGCCGCGAACCATCGCGGCTTGTACCTCCTCAAAGTCACATCCAGGCCGTGCGGATCCAGGCTCGCGCAGACCGCCGGCATTCCAGTCCATAAAGTGATGTCGTCTCCGCTATCGGAGAGCAGGACCGAGGGAGCTTTGTCTTTCTGCGCGCCATCCATGGCGCCGATCACTGCCGCAATCCCTTGCGCAGCGTTCCAGAAGCTGTACTCCGGATGGAGCGTAAATTCTACTGTCTGGATCGCCATCCCGGAGACTGCGACCGCCAACGCTCCTGTCACCACCGCAGCAGGCAGGAGGCGGGTCCATCCGCCTGCTGCTGCGCGGGCGCGGTCCCATAGCGCCGCTGCGCTCAATCCCACCACGACCGCAGTCGGCATGGCGACGACCAAGTAATATCTCGGCTGGAAGTTCGTGTGATAGCCGATGTACGCCAAGTCCCCCAAGATCGCAATCACCGCGGCGCCGAACAGTGGGACTCTCCACAGATCTCTCAGCCATACCAGGGACAGGAGTCCCATTGCCGCAGCCAGAGGGAACAGCACAGGATTGATCCACCCGCCATCGCGCAGCGCCACCCATGCCATCTTGGGAACGATGCTCAGATGCGCATGATAGGCGTTGATCTCGAACAAGAAGCGGTAGTCGCCGAGATAGTGGGGCCGGACCAGCAGGCGCAGGTAGCCTTCCCAAAGCACTGCCGCAGTCACGACTGGAACAGCCATGGCCGAAACCCCGCGCCAAAGATCACGGCCCCACAGGCGACGGAGGCTCTCTTTCCCGGCCAAGCTGGGCCGTTCCCACCCCATTGCCATCATGTACAGCACCGCGGGGACAAGCACGACTCCGGTGACTTTGGTCAAGACCAGCAGAAAAATCAGCACCCCCAAAAAGAGCTGACGCCATCGACTCTCGCGTGGGGTCTCACCGGCCAGCCACAGCGCCAGCATCATCCAGAACACGGTCACCGGTTCCAGTATGGCAAGCCGGTCAAAGCAGGAGCAGAAAGGATTGATCGCCGTCAGTAGAACGACTCCTGCTGCCAGTCCTCCGGGTCTTGCCCGCTTCACCAAACGGTACAGCAGCACCAGAGAGACGCCGTAGAGCAGCATGGTGAGGGTGCGGGCCGCGACCATGCCCACACCGAATGCGGCGAACCACCCAGCCAGCATGAGCGGCCACGCCGGCATGGCCACGGACGGATTGAAGGAGTCGGGAAGGTACCAGCGCCCCTGCACGAAGTGATGGATCGCAGCTCCGCCGTACCATCCCTCATCGGTCATCTTCGACCAGTCCATCCACGGGGAGCCGTTGGGAAAGTCTGCCCGGAGGTGGATGAACCCCGCGAGGTAAAACCCTGCGCTTAAGAGCATAAGGAGACCCGTCAGCCAGCGACCTGTGGTTGTCTCGTTGCTTTGTTTGGGGGGCTGTTCCAACCTCTACACCCTTTGCTCTGGAGCCATCACTACATGCAGTTAATATCACAAAGGCTTCCTGCCGCCATATCGAGGTTCGCTTTACTGCCTGCGAATGAAACCCGATTCCGATGTACTCTGGTTTTGCTTTGTAGTCTTCAGCCGAGCGTCAGAGGCGCGTTCCGAAACGATCTTGAAGTTTTGCCCAAGGGGGGCATTGCAACTCGTTCGCAGATTTCGACTATCAGTCCTGTTCTGCGCTCTGGCATTGCTGATCTGCGAGCTCCTTAGCCGGCCGTACGCCAACATGGGGGTGTGCGACGACTGGCCCTACATCTTGATGACCCGGAGTCTGGCCCGGACCGGACATGTGGTCTATAACGGCTGGGCCGCTCCGATGCTGGTGTGGCAACTTTATCTTGGGGCTGGGTTCATCAAGGTGTTCGGTTATTCGCTCACAATAGTGCGGATGAGCACCCTGCTGGTGGCCATGATGCTGGTATTTGTGTTGCAGCGGACCTTTGTGCGGGCTGGCATCAACGAGCGGAATGCAACCATCGGCACGCTGGCGCTGGTGCTCTCGCCGCTTTATCTCATGCTTTCGGCCACCTTCATGAGCGATATCCATGGCCTCTTCGCCATCGTGCTCTGCCTGTACGGGTGTTTGCGAGTCCTCCAGGCGGAAAGCTCCCTCGCTGCGATCGCCTGGCTGTGCTTTGCTGTGGCGGGAGATGCAGTGTGCGGCGCCTCGCGGCAGATTGCCTGGCTGGGAATCCTGGTGATGGTGCCTTGCGCTCTTTGGTTACTGCGGGAGAGACGGAACGTTTTTCTCTGGGGTGGCGCTGCAACGTTTTGCGGGAGTGCTGTTTATCGTTGGCTGTCTATATTGGCTCAAGTTGCAGCCCTATTCGATCCCTGAGCATCTCCTCCCCAGCGCCTTCCCTGTGGGGCAGACGCTCTGGGAGCTGGTCTTGACCTTTCTGGATGCTCCGCTTTTGCTGTTTCCAATCGTCGCCTTGTTTCTGCCTGAGATTCGCCGATGTAGTCGGCGTTCGACTGTGCTTGCCGGCATTTTGTTCCTGGGTTATTTGGTGTTGGCGATCTATCCGAGTCACTTGCGCGGTGACTTTCCTCTTGAGCCCATGTCGGGGGCCATCGGGGAGTGGGTTAATCCGCAGGCCATCTTTGGGTGGCTGCTCCTGAAGGAACGTGCCCCCGTGGTTCTCGGCACCGGGGTGAGAGTAGTGCTGACCGCAGTCTCGTTCGGCGGATGGTTTGGCATGATGTGTTCGCTCCTGCACCACAGTCTCTGGACGGATGCAGGGGATGCCTCTTCCGATTTCTCCCGTGTTTTGGGTCTCCGGGGTGTGTCCTGGCGGCAGCTCGGCGTTCTGCTTGTTCCTTTCAGCGTAGCCTACGGTCTTCTGCTTCTTCCCCGCTCCGCGACTAGCGGGCTCCGCGACCGTTATCTGTTGGGGCTGCTGCCGGTGGCTTTGTTGTGCATGATTCGCTACTATCAGGAGCGCATTCATCTCCGGATGCCCCAGATGGGTGTCCTGCTGGTGGGAGCCATGGCGATCTACAGTGCGTGTGTTGTTCACGACATGTTTTCTCTCTATCGCGCTCGCGTGGAGTTAGCTGCCGAGCTACGTTCCGATGGCGTATCCGACAGCTCGGTGGACAACGGGTGGGAGTACAACTTCGGCGCAGAACTGCATTACGCCGACCACATCAACGAGCGCAAGATTGCGGTGCCGGCCAATGCCTACCTTCCCAGGGCGCCACAGCCCGCCGGGATGTGTGCAATGAATCAGTACGATAAGACGCCACATATTTTCCCGCTCTATGGCGTCTCGTTCGACCCTGACGCGTGTTACGGGATGGCGCCATTTGCCCCACAGTTCATTACTCGCGATGGCTGGGACGCAAGCAAGGAACTCTGTACGCGGTCTACTACTTCCCGCCCAGTGAGAGAGTAGCGGCCTATGGGGGCACCAGCCGACCGGCAACAAAACGGTGAATCCGCCCATGAAGAAGAGGGAGAGGCGCTGCGGTCAGGCTTTCGCCCCGTCGGCGGTCGAAGAACAAAAAGGCTCCTCACAGGATGGAGCGGAAGTTCCGCTTGCCGTGTACACTCAAAGCCAAATGGCAAAAGATGTCCGGAGAGCGAACGGATGAGAGACAGTGTTCCATGCGTGGCTCAATCGGTTTGGCTCAATCCTTGAGGTTAAGGCATGGCTCGTGTTGTGGTGATTGGGGCGGGAGCGATGGGGTTGGCAGCGGGATACCGCGCCGCCAAAGATGGGAATCAGGTGGATGTGATCGAGGCTGCCCCGGATCCCGGTGGAATGGCCGGGCACTTTGAATTCGGCGGGCTATCGCTGGAGCGGTTTTATCACTTCGTCTGTCTCTCCGATCGGCCCACCTTTGAACTGATGAAGGAATTGGGCATCGAGGATAAGATGAGGTGGCGCAAGACGACGATGGGTTACTTTGATGGGACGCTGCACCCATGGGGAGACCCGATCGCGCTGCTGCGATACCCGAAGCTGACCCTGCTGGAGAAGATGCGCTATGGGCTGTTTGCTTATGTGTGCGTTCGCCGGAACCGATGGCCGGCCATCGAGCATGAGCCGGCCAAGATATGGATCATTCGCTGGTGCGGACAGAAGATCTACGACTGGTTCTGGAAACCCCTGTTCGACCATAAGTTTTATGAGTATGCCGACAACATCTCGGCAGCGTGGATCTGGACGCGCATCCGGCGTATCGGCCGTTCGCGAGCCGGTATCCTGGAGGAGAGACTGGGGTATATCGAGGGAGGGTCCATCACGCTGGTCAATGCTCTCGTGGAAGAGATCAAGGCGCATGGTGGACGGGTCCATCTGGCGACGCCGGCCGAGCGCGTGACGACCGCTGATGGCAGGGTGACGGGCGTGCAGACGGGCAAGGGCTCTTTCCCCGCCGATGCGGTGATCTGCACCGTGCCGACGCCGATGGTGAATGCGCTGGTGCCGGATCTGCCGGAGGATTGGAAGCAGCGCTATGCGGCCATCCACAACATCGGCGTGATCTGCGTGATCTTCAAGCTGGCGCGCTCGGTGACGCCGCACTTCTGGGTGAACGTCTCCGTGCCGGAAATCGAGATTCCGGGGGTCATCGAATTCTCCAACCTGCGCCGGGTGGGTGACGATTCGATCGTCTACGTCCCGTATTACATGCCGGTGACGCATCCCAAGTTCGCTTGGCCGGACGAGCAGCTTTTGGCCGAGGCGCTCTCGTGTTTGCAGCAGATCAACCCGCAGTTGACTCAAGCCGACGTGCGTGACACCAAGGTTGCCCGCCTGCGCTACGGGCAGCCCATCTGCGAACCTGGATTCGCGGCCAAGATCCCGCCGGTAAAGACCCCGATCGTGGGTTTGCAGATCGCCGACACCTGTTTCTACTATCCGGAGGACCGCGGCATCGCCGAGAGCGTCCGCCTGGGGGCGGCGATGGCCGAGGCCGTTGGGGAATCAAACTGAAACTCGCACAAGATAACTGAAGACTATGGCAACGAGAAAGATTGTGATTACGGGGGCCGCGGGCCTGGTGGGGCAGAACCTGCTGCCGCGCTTACAGAGTCGGAGCCTGGGCGAACTGGTTGCCATCGACAAGCACCCTAAGAACACGGCGATTTTGAGAGATCTGCATCCCGGACTGCGCGTGCTGGAGGCGGACCTGGCTGAACCCGGAGCCTGGCAGCAGGAGTTGGAGGGTTGCACGCATCTGATGATTGGCCACGCGCAGATAGGCGGGCTGTTCTCTGCCGATTATGTGCGCAACAATATCACGGCCACCGAAAGGTTGTTGGAGGCTGCGCTGCGTTTCCATGTGCCCTATGCCGTCAACATCTCCTCCTCCGTGGTGAACTCGATGGCCGTGGATGATTACACGGAGACCAAAAAAGCGCAGGAGGCGCTGATCACAGCATCAGGAATACGACAGGTTGTGCTCCGGCCCACCCTGATGTTTGGATGGTTCGATCGCAAGCACGTGGGATGGCTGGCCCGCTTCATGCAGCGAGTGCCTGTCTTTCCGGTTCCAGGGGATGGGCGGTTTCTCCGCCAACCTTTGTATGCGGGAGACTTTGCCGACATCATCACTTCGGCCATTGAACATGAGACTACGGGAGCCTACAACATTACCGGCATGGAGCGGATCGACTACATTGACCTGATCCGGCTGCTGAAGCAGGCTGCGGGAGCCCGAGCGCGGATTGTGAGGCTTCCCTACCGGGTCTTCTGGACGCTGTTGAAGATCAATGCTCTGTGGGACAAGAATCCGCCGTTTACGGCGCGGCAACTGGAGGCGTTGGTGACGCCGGATGTCTTTGAAGTGATCGACTGGCCGGGGATCTTTTCCGTGCGATCGACGCCGCTCAAGGAGGCGTTCTACTCCACCTTCCGTGACCCGGTGTACTCGAAGGTGACACTGGAGTTCTGATCTGATCTCGTGGCGATTGATTTGTCGGATTGCCCAAGCGGCCTAAACTGCCAGCACCTTGACGCCGCGAGTCTGAAAGGCGGTAACGGTCTCTTCCGAGATGCCATCATCGGTAATCAGCATATCGATCTCTTCAGGCGCGCAGATCACGGCCGGGCTGACCGAGCCGATCTTGCTGGAGTCCGCCACCACAACCACCTGCCGTGACTGTCGTTCCATAGCCCGGAAGACGGCGGCCTCCTCCGGCTCGATCATGGTGGCTCCACGCTGGGGATCCATGCCGGTCACGCTCAAAAACAGCCTGTCCATCACGAACATCTGCAGCGTCTCCATGGCTGCCGGACCCACCAGAGAAAAGGCTCCGGCCCAAAGCATGGCTCCGCCGGTCATGGTGGTGCGCAGCCGGGAGTTTGAGCTGAGCTCCATGCCGATGTTGACGGCATTGGTAATGATGTGAATGTCGCGCCGGTGAGCCAACTGACGCGCCACCAGCGTGGTGGTGGTGCCGGCGGCCAGCCCAACGGTCTCGTTTTCCTGCACCAGCGCCGCGGCGGCGTTCGCAATGCGTTGCTTCTCGGCAGCGAAGCGATCCTCTCGCACCGCGAAGGCGGCATCAAAGCGAAACGGCTCATAGACGGCAGCGTTGCCGCTCAGCATGGCTCCGCCATGGGTGCGATGCACTAGCCCGCTCTCTTCCAATCGCACCAGATCGCGCCGAATGCTGGCGGGCGAGGCGGCCAACGCGGTAGTCAGCTCCTCCACTGAGGTCTTGCCGTGCTTCAGCAGCAGTCGCAGAATATCCTTGGCGCGTCTATCGGTTTTGGAGGACATACAGGCTACCTGTAGAGTGTATCTTATACAACCCGAGTCGGCTCCGTCTGTGTGGCCAAGCAATCCAGGGTTTCGCGGAGGCGACGAACGTCCTGTTCGCGGACTCCAAAGCGCACGGGTTCCTCCGCGTGCTCCCCCAACAGGATGTGCGGATTGGAGTAGCGGGCCGGGCTGGGC
>JAJYZE010000155.1 GCA_021800195.1 Acidobacteriota bacterium | reverse complement strand
CAATGAAGCCGATTTCCACATTCCCACCGCTACCACGACCAGGAGATGAATTAATCTCTCACAACCGGCACGCTAAGAGATACGCAATCTGAGGGCAAGGTCAAAGGTACCCCCAGCGAAACAGTGAAGATACCCCCAAAGGCACCCCCACTGGAATCTGGCTTTCATAATACCCAGATGGACAGTGTAGAGCGAGAAGTTATTTTTTTTCAGTGGAATTTGGCTTCAGGTGGGATGTTCTGGGATGTCCTCGGAAGGCTCAGTGGCGGAGAGACAGGGATTCGAACCCTGGATACCTTGCGGTATACACGCTTTCCAAGCGTGCGCCTTCAGCCACTCGGCCATCTCTCCGCTTCACCACCAGACAACCCTCTGACTGTATCACACGCAGCGAGGGAAGCGAAGCTCGCCCCCGAGCGAAGAGTTTGTTGATGCGCTCCGTTTGAGGATTCCAGGCAACTCTCAGGATGGAACCTGCTTGGCGTAGCCCAGAATGAAGCGGCGGAAGGCGCCAGTGTTCCCTCGAGGCTCCGGCCCGGCGGGGTAGGCAAGCGAGAACTTTCGCTGCAGCTTCAGTCCCTTAACCTGCGCGATGCTCAGGGTGTGCAAGGCCATCTGATTGCGCATCGCCCAGCGCGAGACAAAGGTGAAACCCAGGCCGGCCTCAACAGCGCTTAGCAGCCCCTCTGTCGAGTCAAGATTCATTACCACCCTCAGATTCTTCTTTTTGAGCCCCAATTTGGCTAGCGCATTCTCTACAACGCGACGGGAACCAGATCCAACCTCTCGCATCAACAAAGGCGCGCTCTCCAGCTCAGCAGCTTCAATCCGTCGCCCGGCCCAGGGGTGATCGGCAGGAACCACCAACACCATCTCGTCTTCCATAAAGGGCTCTGTACGCAAATCCTTCCTCATCCCGGGCCCTTCAATCAGCGCGATCTGAATTCGATGCTCCGCTACCGCTTCCAGCATCGCATCCGTATTGCCGCTGATGGCGGTGACGTTGACTCGAGGATACTCCCGCAAAAAGAGTGCCACAAACCGGGGCAAGAGATATTGGCCGATGGTCTGCGAAGCCCCTAGCGCGAGATTCCCGTCGTTGCGTCCGGCCGCGCTGGTCACAGCCTCAAAGGCTGCCGTTGAGATGGAACTCATCTGGTCCGCGAACGGGAGAAGCGCCTCTCCGGCTGAAGTCAGCACCACTCGTCCGCCGCTTCGGTCAAACAGCGGAACCCTAAACTCCTCCTCCAGGGCTTTGATCTGCTGCGTGATCGCGGGCTGGGTAAGAAGAAGTTCTTCGGCGGCCCGCGTGAAGTTCAGATGCCGTGCCACCGTGCGAAAGACCTTGATGCGAAAGTTCTCCATGGCGACCTACTCGGAATCCAATGTTCACCCTCGACTCCGCATGATCTGATGTCATCACCCCTATCCAGGGTAACCGCGATGGTTGCAAGCGTGGAGGTTTATCCTCCGCATGCCTCGCATGGACCAAACCCTGCAACCTTAAAGGCCCGCAATCCAACGATCTACAGGAGGGGCGCTATTGGAAGCCGTGGCTGAGGCTATAGAGTAGGACCAACAGAACAATAGAGCTGACCAGCACATACAAGCGGTCTCTTTGTCGGGCGAACCCGATCACGCAGAAGACGACACGCGCGATGGGGGTCGCAATCAAAAGCACAAGACCTAACTGGATGACGGACTTGGGATCAAGGTGAACCGCGCCTTGCCAGATGCCGGAGATGGTTCTCAGCCCCGGACCACCTGCATTGAACCTCTGAAACCGAGTGATGGAGGCGTGAGGCTGGCGAAGATACAGCAAGCCACCAAGGATGGACACAAGGGCTGCTGCGGTTACGCCAAACCGGAGCATGCCCGCTACGGAGAGTTCCAGCTCATGATCGCTCGGCTTGCGCATCAGATCCTCCCCGTAATGCCGCTATAGATCATCTCGACGCCAAGCACCACAACGACCACAGCAAAGATCTGCTTCAACATGGAGACCCTCGCCTTCACCAGAACCCTTGTGCCGAGCAGAGAGCCGCACAAGACGCCTAGCATCACCGACAAAGCGATCGTCGGGTCAATGTATCCGCGAGAGAGATAGATACCCGCGCTGGCAGCGGCCGTAACTCCAATCATGAAGTTGCTGGTGGTGGTGGATACCTTGAAGGGCAGCCTCATCACCTGATCCATGGCCAGCACCTTTACGGCCCCGGAACCGATGCCCAGCAGCCCGGAGAGCGTGCCAGCTCCAAACATCAGTCCGAATCCGAAGGGAACACGCTCAGCAGAGTATGCCTGGATTCCATCAGCCGTGGTATACCTTCCCGTCAGCTCCAGCTTGTTTGCCAGCGTGCCCGGTTGAATCGGCACCAGATGATCGACGTTGCTGCGAAAGGAAGAGATAGCCGAGTAAAGAAGCACGATCCCAAAGATAATGGCGATCCAGTGGCCGGAGATCTTGGCTGCCAGATAGGCTCCCATGACGGCGCCGAGCGTCGTCGCCACCTCCAGAAACATGCCGACGCGAATATTGGAAAGCCCCTCGCGCACGTAGGCAATCGCCGCTCCCGACGAGGTTGCGATCACAGAGACCAGAGAGGCTCCAATGGCATAGCGAATATCAACTTTGAAGAGCAAAGCCAGGAGTGGAACGATGACCACGCCGCCACCCAGGCCGGTCATGGCTCCCAGCAGGCCTGCGGCAACCGACGCAGCAAACAGAAGAGAACTGAAGACCAATACGCTCAAGTTTGATCCTATGGGGCAGCCATCCGGCAGCCAACGGTGCGGGTGAGAACGCCGAAACGCCCCTCGCTCTCAACGGACTTTTGGTTTGCATCCCCATCTTTGCAGGGCGCCTTTGAGCCGACCCGGATAAAAAACTTGCTCTCCGAACCCACTCCCTGTCTTCGCACCCTATGATAGCAGAGGTTCGATGCTGGACAGGGAAGCCAGCATCAGGATGACGCCAATCCGATTGCGTTAGAGACGGGAGGACGTGAGTTGCTCTTGTCCTGGCCAGGGAAGCCCCAACCTACAAAGGAGTCTCGTACCCGATGACGTGTGGCATCGGTTCCCCCATGATTCAGCATCCTGGAACGATCTGCAACAAAGCTCGCCGTGACAGCCTGAAGCTGAAGGGCGGACGGCGGGGAAGCGGCCCCGGCGGCGCCAACCGGAGCGCAAGCTTGTAGAGGTACAGATTGGCGGACTACGGCGATGCAGGATACTCCGCGACCGTGGGCGTGTTGCGGTTCGGAGCAGGATGGGCCGCCGCGCCGGTATTGTTGATTACGTGGTCGATCGCACCGTGATTCACCAGCGCCGTGGTCAGCATATGGTGAAAGCGAACCCCGGCGGTGCGAGGAGCTTCGATCGCCCGGGTCAGGGTCACATGCGGCGTCATAAAGACGCTATAGATGCCTAAACCCCATGCCTCGTGATGAAGTACCTTTGGCGCAACTTTGTAGGAAGCCCAGCCGTTGGTGTCTGCTGCGCTCCTCCAGGCAGCCTGGGATGGCAGTCGATAGGGGATCTCGGACTGATAAAAATACACTCGCCCGTACTCGCCGGTCCACAGAGTTTGAAACTGTTGGTGATGCTCGACGAAGAGCCCGTAGGCCGTAACGAAGTCGCCGTTGACGATCAGTCCGTTCCGGCTGGGATTCAGGTTCCAGCCGACACCTGTGCCATGGTCCGCGCGCCAGATCCAGGTGTCGTCGATCAGCGTGTCGTCCGCATTCACGATCAAATCAGCATCCACGCTGCCGGGTATGGCCCCTCCCACGCGGAAGAAGACATCGTGCAGGGAGATAGGGTTGGTAGCGTGGCGCTCGTGACGGCCGGGTTCACCCACTTCGAGCAGGGACGGGGAGCGCTTCCCGCCGGCTTCAAAGAGCAGCCCGGATACCGTGACACCGGCGACGTCGCTAATTTGCATGGCGGGCTTACCCGCGACGGAGCGCAGCGTGGCAAAGCCAAGCCCAAAAACGACAGCGTTTCTGCGCATCACTTTAAGGGGGCTTGTCAGCTCGTAAATGCCGGGCGTGAACAGCAGATTCTTACCCCGTTCCAGGGCAGCATTTAGCGTAGCGGAGGTGTCTGAGTTCGCATGGGCTATATAAAACCTGGATAACGGCACCCTGCGGCCGGGGGTAGATCCGTTGCGCCAGCCGGGGCCGGAGGTGTGGTGGCGAAGCCTGGGTACAATGATCTCCCAAGAACCACCTGCATAAGCCAGGAAAGGCTTTTCGCGCGTCACAGGAGCGGTGGCCAGCACCGTATAAGGCGGGTGAGGCCAGTTGCCGGCAGGCGGGTGATTCACGCCTACGAAGACCATGTTCCAGTTTGCGCCTGTCCAATTGTTCCAGTCGACGTTGCGCGAGATCCACTGCTGCTGGGTTTCTGAGTCGACGGTTCCGTCGATGACGCTATCAGAGAGCCAGCCCCCGGAAGCCCAGCCGTGATTCTGGGCCAGGACCAGGTTGCCCGCGATATGCATGCGGCGAAGCGAAACTCCCTGGGAGACTGCCCATTGCATTGTGCCGGTAGTGGGCAGAACGGTAAAACCCTCGGCAGAGCGCCAGAAGGTACAGGTGGCGTTATTGTTCGGCAGGGATGCGTCGGCATGCACCTCGCCATGGACGCGTACCGCGTCCGGCGTCGGACCCAGCCCGAGAACTTGGGTATAGAAGCCCACCGGGATATTCAGGTGATACGATCCCGGCAGCAAAAGAATCGCGAAACGCCCTGGGCCGAATTCGCTATGTTCCTGTTGCGCGTAAATGCGGTCCACCTCGGCCTGCATGGACGCTGCATTCTGGCCCGTCCCCAGCAGCAGGACGTTCTGACCAAAGGGGTTGGTCATCTGTTGCCCTGCGGCTAAGCAGGCTTGACTTAGCGTGATCCACAACAAGCTTTGGAGGATTCTAAAAGGCAAACCATGCTTTGACATAGATTTCGAGACCCGACGATCGTATTAGGCGCTCCTGGAAGAGAGTCCGTCAAGCGGCTTCAGAGCTTTTCCTTCTTGGCGTCTCAGCTGAAGACATTCGATTGCATAGGATTAATCTCTCCGCGGAAGGTTCCACGCAGGCATAAGTCTTGGCAGTCCAAAGCGCCGGCCATCCAGGAACGGTTGCTTTCGGAGCGGCCTAATGAGAGGCAAGCAGGAATGGAGAGTATGCTCTGGGCGAAAGCTCAGGCGGAGGGATAGAACCGAGCTGTTCTGCCCCTATGGGATTCGGCAACCTGAGAGAGGGGAAGAGAAAGATTGCGGAGGAAAGATCGTAGGTGGAGGAGGATGAATGGTCGGGGCGAGAGGATTTGAACCTCCGACCCCCTGGTCCCGAACCAGGTGCGCTACCAGACTGCGCTACGCCCCGAACATGACCCTTGGAGAAAGCACCCAGGGTTTGCTGATCTTCCGCCGATGGCGCAGAACCTAGCGATAAGAGTGGAATCACAAAGGCCCGCACCTTCCCTTCGATAGTAGCAGAAGTTCATCCGAACGAAGCAGGAGACGTTGAGCGGCAAGCCTTGACTCCATGCGAACGAAATCTCCAAAGGCAGCATCGCTGCATTCCGACGCGCGCATCCACCTTTGGAATGCAGCCGGGAATTCAGGCATCCATTTCTTGCCAGGCGCGTCTCTCGCGTCAGGATTCCAGCAAGAAGATGACACGCTCCCGGACGAAGATCCTCATGAGGGCGAAGCAGTTGCCGCGCTGGCGGACTTCGTTGTCTTCTTTACAACTCCTTTGGCCGTCTTCTTCCCGTCTCCTTTGGCCGTCTTCTTTCCGGCCTTCGCTTTTATCGGCTTCTTGCCCGTATTGCCGGCGGCGGGCTTCTTGGCTGCTCCTTGCACTGGCCGTTTGGATCGAGGAACGCCGTAGGCCTCTCCATGACGAACGATCTTCTTTTCGTCGAAGGAGCTTGTGTTCGGATCGTTGAAGGTGGCGCCCGGAGGGACCAGTGTGTTGGTGACCGTCTTGCCGGAGGGCTGCCCGATTCGCAGCTCGATGCGGGAGGAATCGATGCCTTTCTCATCGACCAGATACTGGCGGGCGTTCAGGGCGCGCTCCGCGCCAGCCTCGGGCTTCTCTGACTGCGCTCGGTTGCCCACGATCACCAGGCGTGCTGCGGCCTGTTGCTTCAAGGTCAGGGCAATGTCGTCCAGGCAACCCTTGGCCTCGTTGTCCACCCGCACCGGCCGGTGCCGGTCGCGGGTAAAGCTCAGGCTGCAGAGCGGCTGAGTCTGCGGCACCACGGGGACGATCGGGGCCGAGAGCGCCACCTGTGTGGTTGCCGTGGCCGTCTGGCCAAGATCGTCCACCGCGTTGCAGGTGACCGTGATGGTCTGCGGACTCAGGCCGGCCGTGGTAAGGATCGCCGTGGGACCGGAGCTCGCCACGACTCCGGCGGTTGCCGAGTAAGAGTACGTGAGAGGACGATTTTGCGGGCTGACTCCGACCGTGCTGATGGCGATGTCCGTTCCAGAGACCGCGTTGCTGGGGTTGGCGCTGCAGCTGAGGGTCGGCGGCTGGAACTTCAGGATCGTGAACGGAGCAGCGCAGGAGGCCTGTCCCCGTGCACGAGATCCTTGCTGAACGTGACCTGTGACGGTGTAGTCGCCTGCGGTCATGCCCGTTGTATCGATCGTGGCCTCAGGGCCGGAAGAGGTGATCTTACCCCCGTTGGAAGCCCAGTTGTAGACAGGAGTCTTCTTGGGGTTCAGATGCAGTGCATTAGCCTCTATCTTGATCGGCTCGCCGGGATAGACGCTGACGGGCTGAGCGGAACAGCCGAGCATCACGGGATACGCCGGTTCCACGCTTCCCAGGCGAATGACCAAACCGGCGGATAGTTTCATATTGGTCAATGAACTGAAGCCGCCCTCGGTTCCTGACGGAAGGAGCAGCGGACCGTACACCACCTGGGAGTATTGGT